>NZ_JASJXB010000005.1:0-270993 GCF_035018885.1 Variovorax sp. LG9.2
AGAGACAGCTTCATGTGCGTGGCCGTCGTCGACGGCATCCGCACGGCGGGCGATAGCTGAACGCTCATCGACGACGGCCACGCACATGAAGTGCTCGTCAACGTCGCGCACCGACAGCGACGACAGCGACGACAGTGACCATAACCTAGACATTGGAGCAAGAAATGCAACTCGGAATGATCGGCCTGGGCCGAATGGGCGCAAACATGGCGCGGCGGCTGATGAAGCAAGGACACCATTGCGTCGTGCATGACACCCGGCCAGACGCAGTCGCTGCACTGCAGACCGAAGGCGCCGTTGGCGCGGCTTCGATCGAGGCGCTGGTGGCTGGCCTGGCGCGGCCGCGAGCCATCTGGCTCATGGTTCCCGCCGCCATCGTCGACGAGGAACTCGCGGCGCTGGCACCGCACCTGGATGACGGCGACATCGTGATCGACGGTGGGAACTCTTTTTATCGTGACGACATGCGCCGTGCCGCAAGCCTGAAGAAAGCCGGCGTGCATTACGTCGATGTCGGCACCAGTGGCGGCGTGGCTGGCCAGCAACGTGGCTACTGTCTGATGATTGGCGGCGAAGAAGCCGTGGTGCACCATCTCACGCCGGTCTTCGCGACCCTGGCGCCTGGCGCCGGTAGCGCAGAGCGCACGCCCGGTCGCAGCGGTGCGCTCGCCCCTGCCGAGCAGGGCTTTTTGCATTGCGGGCCGTCGGGTGCGGGGCACTTCGTCAAGATGGTGCACAACGGCATCGAGTACGGCCTGATGGCCGCCTATGCCGAGGGCCTGAACATTCTGCGCAACGCCAACATCGGCCTACGTCCACAGACCAGCGACGCCGAGACCACGCCGCTGCGCGACCCCGAGTTCTACCGCTACGAGCTGGATCTGCCCGCCGTCGCTGAGGTCTGGCGCCGCGGCAGCGTGATTGGGTCATGGCTGCTGGACCTCACGGCTGGGGCATTGCTGAAAGACCCGTCGCTCGAAGCCTACGACGGTCGCGTGTCCGATTCGGGCGAAGGCCGCTGGACGATCCAGGCGGCGATCGACGAGGCGGTGCCGACGCCAGTGCTGAGCGCGGCCCTGTACGAGCGTTTCGCGTCGCGCGGCGATGCAGGCTTCGCCGACCAGTTGCTGTCGGCGATGCGCCACGCCTTTGGCGGCCATGTCGAAAAGCCCGCGAAGGCGCCATGATGACCGTCGCGACACGCACCGGCGCGGCGGGGCCGCGGGCCCGTTCCGACGCGCTGGTCGTCTTCGGTTTCAGCGGCGATCTGGTGGGCAAGAAGGTCTTTCCGGCACTTTATGCGATGGCAAAGAAGGGTCGCCTCACGGTGCCGGTGATCGGCGTCGCTTCGTCCAAGTGGGGTGTCGATGAATGGCATGGTCACGTGCGCGATAGCCTGCTGCACAAAAGCCATGAAGGCGGCATCGACGACCCAGCCGCCTTCGACCGGATGATGTCGTTGCTGAGCTACGTCAGCGGCGACTACAACGACGCAGCCACGTTCACGGCACTGAAAGCTGCGCTGGGCAGCGCCGAGCGGCCGACGTTCTATCTGGCCATTCCGCCGTCGCTGTTCGCCACCGTGATCCAGAGCCTGGGCCATGCCGGCCTGGCGGGCCTTGCGCAGGACGCGCGCGTCGTCGTCGAAAAGCCCTTTGGCCGCGACCTCGCGTCGGCACGCGAGCTGAATGCGGTGGCGCACTCGGTGTTCCCCGAGTCGTCGATATTCCGCATCGACCACTACCTCGGCAAGGAGGCGATTATGAACATCCTCTACTTCCGCTTTGCCAACTCGTTCCTCGAACCGGTGTGGAACCGCGATCACATCGCCGGCGTGCAGATCACGCTGGGCGAAGATTTTGGTATCGGTGAGCGCGGGGGCTTTTACGAAAGTGCAGGTTGCCTGCGCGACGTGGTCGAGAACCACCTGTTCCAGATCGTCACGCTGCTCGCAATGGATGCGCCGGCCTATCAGAGCTTTGAGGCGGTGCACAGCGCCAAGCTGGGCGTTCTGCGCGCGATGCGGCCGCTGAGTGCCACCGATCTGGTGCGTGGTCAATACATCGGCTACCACGAGGAAACGGCGGTCGCGCACGACTCCGATGTCGAGACCTTCTGCGCGCTGCGACTGTTCGTCGATACCCCACGCTGGGCTGGTGTGCCCTGGTACCTGCGCGCTGGGAAACAGTTGCCTGCGTCGGTGGTCGAAGTGCAGGTTCAGATGCAACCACCGCCGCAGCAGCTGTTCGACGATGCAGGGCCGGCGGGCGGACGTGCCAATTACGTCCGTTTCCGGCTGCAACCCCGCGCGGGCGTCGCGCTGGCGGCACGCATCAAGCGCCCCGGCAGGGAGTTCGTCGGCGTCCAGCGCGAGTTGTACCTTGCGCAGGACGAGCCGGAGACGATGGCGCCCTACGAACGGCTGCTCGGCGATGCCCTGGCCGGCGACGGCGCGCTCTTCACCGATGAGGACGCGGTGATGGCGGCATGGGCAGTGGTCGAGCCGGTGCTGGCTGCGCATGGCCCTGCGCTGCCGTACGGCCCCGGAACATGGGGACCGGCCGAGGCTGATGGACTCACCGCGGGCGACGGCGGCTGGCACGACCCGGCCAGCGACGTGCCCATCGACCTGCCCACCGACGCGTCGCCCTCGAAAGCCAGACCCGGACGGTGACGGCCGACGTGGTCTTCTGCTCGACGTCGACGCGGCCGAAAAAGTTGGGTCTGTCGCCGCACAGACGGATGCGGATCGCCCCGAGCAGCATGAGTGGATCTACAGGAGCACAGACATGAACCCCACACAGCAACTTCACTCGCTCGGCCAAAGCCTTTGGCTTGACAACATCACGCGCGAGCTGCTGCAGAGCGGCACCTTGGCGCGCTACATCGCCGACTTCTCGGTCACCGGACTGACATCGAATCCGACCATCTTCGAGCACGCGATCGGCGGTGGCGACAGCTACGACGCCAGCATTCGCGTGCTGGCTGCAGCGGGCCTGTCCGACGAAGACCTGTTCTTCGAGCTCGCCCTTGAAGACCTGACCCAGGCCGCCGACCTGTTCCGTCCCATCTACGACGCCACCGACGGGGTGGATGGATGGGTCTCACTCGAAGTCTCGCCGCTCTTGGCACACAACGCGGCACACACGATTCGGGACGCGAACCGGTTGCACAAAAAGGCCAGTCTGAAGAATCTGTTCATCAAGATCCCGGGCACGGCGGAGGGCGTCGAGGCGATCGAAGAGGCCATCTTCAATGGCGTGCCGGTCAACGTCACATTGCTGTTTTCCAGCGCGCATGTGCAGGCCGCTGCCGACGCCTACATGCGCGGCATCGAGCGTCGGCTGGAGGTCGGGCTGGACCCCAAAGTGCCTTCGGTATTGTCGCTCTTCGTCAGCCGCTGGGATGTGGCGGTGAAGGAGGAGGTCGCATCGCCGTTGCACAACCGCCTGGGGATCGCCGTTGCCATGCGCGCGTACCAGGCCCACTGCGAATCGATGGCCTCGGCGCGTTGGAGGCGGCTCGCGGCGGCACGTGCCCAACCGCAGCGCCTGCTTTGGGCCAGCACCGGCACCAAGGACCCGGCGGCGCCCGACACGCTGTATGTGCAGGCGCTCGAGGCACCCGGCACCATCAACACGATGCCCGAGAAGACGCTGCTGGCTTTCGCCGACCACGGCCTCGTGGAACACGCCCTGAAACCGGGCGACAGACATGCCGAGGACGTGATCGCAGAATTTCGTCGTGAAGGCGTCGACGACGAGGCGCTCGCTGCGCGCCTGCAGCGCGAAGGGGTCGATGCCTTCGCCGAGTCGTGGCACGCCTTGCTCACAGGCATCCGGCGGAAACGCGCGGCTTAGCGAGCGCGCCACGACTGCCGAGCCGAGCCGGGCCGAGCGTGCCAACCGCACGTTCGTGCGCGCCATGTCCGCCAGCGAACAGACGCCACACGCTCTGGCGACGACATTGGTTTCCAAACCGCGATGACGCATTCCGCCGACGAATCCGTCCGGCATATAGAAAAGGACCCACTCCATGTTTCACGACACTAAGCAGATCAAGAACTTCGCGATCGAGGCCACCGATGGCGAGATCGGACACGTCAAGGACTTCTACTTCGACGACGACGCCTGGGTCATCCGCTATCTGGTGGTGAATGCCGGCTCATGGCTCACGAGTCGCGAGGTGCTGATCTCGCCCATCTCGATCCGAGAGCCTGACTGGAGCGCGCGGACGTTGGCGGTTTCGATCACCAAAGATCAGGTCGGGAACAGCCCGAGCATCGACACCGACCAGCCCGTGTCGCGGCAGAACGAAGAGCAGTACCTGGGCTACTACGGCTATGGCAACTACTGGGGCGATGCGGGCCTGTGGGGTGGAGGCATGTTCCCCTATGCGATGGACCCTGGCTATGCCGGATACGCTGGATACGGCGCGAATCGCGGCGAGCGCGAGCGAGAACTCGCGGCGGATCTCCAAGCCGAAAGTGCCCGACATCGCAACGACGATCCACATCTGCGCAGTTGCAACGCCGTCACCGGCTACCACCTCAGCGCGACCGACGGCGAGATCGGTCATGTTGCGGGTTATCTGGTCGACGAGCACACCTGGGCCATCCGCTATCTCATCGTGGACACCAGCAACTGGTGGATGGGTCACAAGGTGCTGGTGGCACCGGGATGGATCACCGGTGTGCACTGGTCGGGCAAGACCGTCGCCGTGGACCTGAGCCGTGAGGCGGTAAAGGCTGCACCTGTCTATGACCCCACCGCCGAATGGAGTCACCAGATGGACCTCGACCTGCACCGGCACTACGGCCCCGTGGGCTACGGGCCCGACCTGGACACGAAGCCTGCAAGGAACTCCCCATGACACGCAAGATGCAAGCCGCCCAGGTCGAACATTTCGGCCAACCGTTGGTCTTGAAGGAACTCGACGTGCCCAAGCCCGGCACGGGCCAGATTCTGGTCAAGACGGAAGCTTGTGGCGTTTGCCATACCGACCTTCATGCCGCCACTGGCGACTGGCCCTTGAAGCCGCCGCTGCCGTTTACGCCGGGCCACGAAGGCATCGTCACGGCGCTTGGCGCTGGCGTCACGGCCGTCAAGGAGGGTGACCGAGTCGGCGTGTAACTCGCGCCCCGAAAGATGCTCAAGGGGCGCCCGTTTGCCGTTCTGGCTCAGCTGGCGCGCGAGCATGTCGGTGACCTCGCGGGAGAAGAACCGGTTGCCCAGTGCCATGGTGCGTATCGCCTGGACTATTTCGTACGACTCACAACTTTTGTTCAGGTATCCGCGGGCCCCCGCAAGAAACGAGGCAAGGGCACCGTGCTGCACCGAATAAGAGGTGAAGACAAGCACCCTCAAACCGGGCGCCGCGCACTGCACTGTATTGACGACAGCGCATCTATTTACGGATGGACCGATTGCGGGAGGTCGAGCAAGAGAATGTCGATCTCGTGGTTCAGCAACATATCCAGCGGCTGGGGCTCCGCGTCCGCTTCGCACGCAACTCGCAGGTCGACATGCTCGTAGATGAGTTGCCGAAGCCCGACACGCGTCACAGGATGTCGATCCCATATTGAAACGTTGATTATTCGCAACGCTCAGGGGAGGCGAGGCGTTGCAGGCATTTCGCCCTGTTCGGCGAAGTAGGTCCGTGCGAGCTTGACGAGTTCTCCCTTGGTGGGATGACCCACTGTTTCCCAGTGCGCGATCTGGGCCATCAGCGCCGGGCGGTGTTTCTCGACGTAGTGGCGAAAGTCGGCTTGGGCGATATGCGATCCCGCGATCAGCACCGCCGGGATTCCTGCAAGCGCATCGCAAACGTCGCCAAAGAACTCATGCTCGGAGCGCACCTTGCTCCCATGTTGGCGTGTGTAGTGCACGTGCTCCTTGACGCTTGATGACTGAAGCTGTTCGGCACTGAAGTGCAAAACCTGTGCGCTGTGGTGGTCGATCAGAACGGCTGCGTGCCTCAGAGTCATGGAAAGATCCTTGGTGAGTTGGAAATCGATTGGGTCTAGAAGGGAGCGATATCGTCATCGGTAGGAACGATGCGCACGTTTTCAAGGGCCCGATAGCCGGCACGCAAGGCGTGGGCGTCTGCCAACGCGTGGTGGCGATGAATGCCGTCGTGACGCGAAGAATGGGTCCACGACAGCGTCGTAGTCGTAGACCATATTGGTCGAATTGCCTCCAAGCTTAGAAAACCCGGCAGACACGCGGATACCGAGTTGCGCTGTCGAAGCATCGGAGTGCCTGGTCGAAAACGGTGCCTGAAAATCATCCTCGGCGGTCGGGTGCACGGTGTCTGTGCGACAACGTACGTTGCGGCAAGGCTGCCGGAGAAGTGCGCGGCGTCACGGCGGGCAACGTGAGTCGAGTGCCGAGAAGACAGCCGACCGCGCCCGAGCCCAGTCGCCTTCAAAAGGCACCACCGTGCCCTGAAAGTGGTCTGCGTTGGCCCATTCAGGATGGTCGTCCACAAGCACGTCGCGCAATGTACCGACGCACCCTTTGTCGGGCGTGATGACTACGCGGTCTGCGAGCTTCGGAAAGTGATCGCGCATCCAGAGCAGCTTTTCTGTGGCGGCGTAGGGATTCGTCGAGGGAATCTTGGTGAGCGCGAAAACCTCGATGCCCGCGCCCTCGAGTGCTGCCAAACCTTCTTTGGCGCCGGGAAAAGGCGATAGCCATCTGTAGGCATCACGGCGGTTTTTGAGCTGGTTCGGCGTCATGGCACGCTTGACGCACTCCGCGCCAAAATCGGCGATGACGCCGTCCATGTCGATATAGACACGTGGCTTGTCGGGATAGTGGCGTTGTCCCAAAGCAACCTTCAGGCCGCAGCCCTGACCTGTTGGCTCGCTGAAGCGCGCGGCACGATGTGCTGCTCGCCGTCGATCCGATCGGCAGCAACCATCGCGACGAATCCGGAGCTGCTCGGTAACCAGATGTCCACTTCCTCCAGAATGGGATCTGTCTGCCGCTTCGACAGATCCGTAAATTTCGGCTGGGCCATCGAAGTACTCCTTGCATTCGTTAAATCACGGCGTAGCGCATGTCGTCTCCCGATCGCGTCCGGCGTGCGTTATTTGCAAGTGTGCGGCGCCACCTCTCGGCCGTCCGTTCGTTGAGAGACATAGCGCAGGTGTTGCGCATGAACAGATCGTGGGTTGGCGCGATGTGCGGACACGCTGTCTTGCGAGTACCAGCAAGGGTCATCAGTCGGACCCGAGAGCCAGAATGAGTCGCCGGTGCCATGATTGCCTGACGAGTCCATGTCGATTGAGCGAACCGCGTAGCCATGCGGTTGCACGCGGTACCGTCGCTTTATTGATGCTTACTTTGAGCACCGTGCCCATGCCCAGTCACGCTACGGAAGAGCCGCAATACCAGGTCGTTCGCGAGCTTGCGGACATCGAGGTGCGCCAATACGCGGCGTATGCCGTAGCCGAGGTGTTGGTGGCGGACCCGGCAGACGCAGCAGGCAGTCAGGCGTTCCCGATCCTCGCGGGCTACATCTTCGGCAAGAACAAGGGCAAGCGGAAGTTTGCGATGACGGCACCCGTGACGCAGGAAGCCGCACCGGTGAAGATGCGGATGGCTGCGCCGGTCACGCAGAGCGCCGCGCCCGACGGTTTCGTGGTGCAGTTCGTCTTGCCCAAGGGCGTGACGGTGGCCAGTGCGCCCGAGCCCCTGGACGCTCGCGTTCAAGTGCGTGCAGTAGTGCCCGCGGGGGTGGCCGTCATCCGCTATTCAGGTTTTTGGTCTCAGTCGAACTACGAAGAGCACCTTGCCAAATTGCAGTCGGTATTGCGCGATGCCGACTTGGCTGGGAAGGGCGAGCCGGTGTACGCGCGCTACAACGCGCCTTTCACGCCCTGGTTCATGCGTCGCAACGAGATCTGGCTGCACCTGGCGCGCTGACCCCCCCATGCCTCTGTCCGTCAGCGCACAGACCCGAGCGTCTTCGCGGCTTAGCTTCAACGCATTCGCCGCACGGCTCTCACTACCGCATCAATGAAATCCGTAATGAATCCAGTCACATCGTTTCTCGTGTTCCTTTTCCTCGTCGCAGGCATTGCCTCTGCCTATTGGGGCAATCTATTTGTCGCGATAGCGCTTTTCATCGTCGCAGCGTTCGTGGCCGCGTCGCTGAAGATGGCCAATGTCTGGCAGAAGTTTGTCATCCTGCGCGTGGGTAAGTTGCAGAGCGTCAAGGGCGCCGGCATGTTCGTGATCATCCCGATCATCGACAGCGTGGCCGCCGTGATCGATCAACGCATCCAGACCACTGCGTTCAACGCCGAGCAGGCCCTCACCAAAGACACGGTGCCGGTCAACGTCGACGCGATCATCTTCTGGAATGTGACTGACGCCGAAAAGGCAGCGTTGGCCATCACCAACTACCGCGAGGCGATCGACCGCGTGGCGCAAACATCGTTGCGCGAGATGATCGGCTCGTCGATGCTCGCCTCGTTGCTGTCCGATCGCAAGGATGCCGATGAACACCTGAAGGAAGAAATCGGCCGCAAGACCGCGCCCTGGGGCATCTCGGTGACCTCGGTCGAAATCCGCGACGTTGCGATTCCCGTGGCACTGCAGGACGCGATGTCACGCCAGGCGCAGGCCGAACGCGAGAAGCAGGCGCGCGTCATCCTCGGCTCGGCGGAAGCCGCGATCGCGGCACAGTTCGTCGAAGCGGCCAACACCTACGCCGGGCATCCCGTAGCGCTGCAGCTGCGCGCGATGAATATCATTTACGAGACCACCAAGGAACGTGGTGCGACCATCCTGTTGCCCAGTTCGATGGTCGACAGCCTCAATCCTTCACCGGCCGTTCTTGCCTTGGCGCTGGCAGGCAGGGCGCTGCCCGAAGTACCGCATGATGCAGAGCGTCAAGTGGCCCCCAGCGCATCTTGAGGCGGTTCAGTCTGGTGTTTGGAGGTGGTCGGAGAAATAGAGGTGATGCGGCTGCGTCTCGTATTCGCACGCTGTCGCTCGGAGGCCAGCATCAGAGTTTCAGGTGCCGGCCTGCAACGCTCTCACTTTGAGCGTGCGTAGATGCTGTGTCGGATCCTCGGGATCATGAACATGGTGAAGGTGCAGATGGGCGGCGAATCTGCACTGACCTTGTCCCTGGAATCCGTACCCCATCGCCGAGTTCATGAGTTGGCTTGCTGTGGCTGATTGGCAAGCCAGTCCTGCTCGAACTGCATCGGGCTGACATATGCCAGCGTAGAGTGCAGCCGGTCACGGTTGTACCAGAGCGGCCAATTGATGGTTTCGTCCTTCGCCTCGCGCTGGGTCTTGAATCGTTTGCCGTGCAGTCGCTCAACCTTCAACGACCCGAAGAACGTCTCACCGCAAGCGTTGACGCTCCTATGTCAAGCGGCGCGAGCAGAGTCCGCCAAATCAGCAAGTATCAACGGGTATAGCTCGCGAACGATATAGCGCTTGAGGCAACGATGCGATGGATCTCCTTCTTCGACACGCCTTGTCCAGTGCGCCTGGCGACGTACTTGTTTACCCCCCGTGTTTAGCCATCCCGATCGGCGACGGTCAACAGACGTGGTTATCTGCAAGCTTTCCGCCAATTGGCACCAGCAGAACCTTTTGTAGGTTTTGTAGGCTGGTTAGTGGCCCTCTTTGGAAATTTCGGATGGTCGGATCGACTGACCGGCCATCCTGATCGTTCCGCGCGCGCACGCGAGGCGTGTGCGAAAAGCAGTACCGCTGGCTACATGGGCTCGATGGCAAGCACAAACGGATAGAGCCTGCTACCAAATTGATAGCAAGCTCTTCGATGCCTATGCGGCTTATCTTGGCTCCTCGACCTGGGCTCGAACCAGGGACCTACGGATTAACAGACCCGCCAAGTGCTCCGCGAGGCTCAATCGTACACGCAGAAACACCTGCTCAAAAAAGCGGAATGCGGCGGACCGACCTAGATCGGCTTGAGCAGCTATCCTCCTATGTGGGGGTGTAAGCCATCGCAGAGAGAGTCCGCCGTGCCCGGGTTCGGGAGGTGGGGGATTGATAGAAGACGTCCAAAGAAAGCATTGCGCTTCATGATCGCGACCTTGCTGCCGTTGCCGTAGCGAACCTCGATCTTATTCTCTGCAAGCGATACCGGAATTTCGGGGTACGCCGCGACGCCCAAGTCCGGATGCGTGCCCACCCACACACGAATCTCACCGGTTCGTCTCTCTTCTAAGAATCCGGGAAACTGTTCTCCTTCGTTCAAAAGCTGCCGCCGCGTGGCCTCCACATGGTCTATGACGGCTGAGCCTGTTTTCTCCTCACTGATGCTCGGCGCGCTGTTTTCTTCACGGTGAAGGCCTGAATAATTTCCAATAGTCTTGAGGCTGCCCGAGGACCCAACCCCTCTATACGAAAGGCCCTCCCATACACTTTTGGTCCTATGCGCTTTCTCCGCGTGGGGGTCGATTTCAGCGGCACTCTCGCATGGCGGCGATCTTCTTTTGCCGCTCCCTGCGCTGCTCGTCGGTGAGCGTGATGCTGTTTGCTGAAACCTCTTCGTTTTTGATTTCAAACAAAGTCGGGCATTGCCGCGCCTGTGCAGGCACAGGTTGCGCCGTCGATGCGCGCACGACGTCGGAACTTTGAGTCGATGTGACCATGCCGCGCGCGTCGGTGTAGACATACCAAGTCCGACTGTCAGTGTAGTAGACACGTTGCTCGCTATAGCCCGCGGCGCCGTTCGACGTGTTCACCGATTGCGGGTTGCCGAGGGTGCGCTGCAGTTCGGCATTCGTCATGCCTTTTACAGGCACATGGAACAAGATTGCCCTGTCGACGGCAGTGGCCATGTCTCCACTGCGCTCCGGTGCATCATCGGAGGGTGCATGGGCGATCACCTTGACATCTGTCTGCACTTGCCCAGTTGCACACGGCGCGTCCTGGAACGATGTCTTCCCGTCGACCTTGCATTGGTAGACCGCCCACGCAGGCGAGGCTGCGATGAGCGCCGCCACGAGCGCTAGATGCTTCGCCCTCTTTTTCATGCGTCTTCTCCTATTGATGAAAAAGCATATCGCAGGGCATCGACGGTCAAGCCGGTACAGCATCCGCCGCCGCGGTCGCATGCTGCATCAGCGCCGGCCGCACGCGGTAGTACGGCTCGTCATCAGGCACCACGCATCCGTCCGCGATGGCGCGGAGCGCCGCGTCGGCACTAGCTACGTCATCGGGGCGCGCGATGCGTGAATCGTCGGCCGTCAGCGCGGTCCAGTAGAGATAGGCGGCCGACTGGTCCAGCCATGCGGCGCGGAGTTGCTTGGGCGCTATGCCGTGCTCGCCCATGTAGACGCCGAGCATCCATTTGTGGATGCCTTCGCAGTGGGCGTGCTCGGGATCGTCGAAGTGGAGCATGAGCGATCGCATCGGGTGGTGCGTCCCGTCGTGCACGGTCATCGTCGGGCCGGCCAGGGCGCTGCTGTGCCGGGCATGCATGTCGTCGCCGATTTGGAAGAGGATATCGTCGTCAGAGAAGGTCACGATTCACGGTTCCGTTCGGTTTTAGAGCCCCGACTTTACGTGCAGCGTAACGAAAAGACACATGCCACCCCCGAGAGTTTGCCTTTTCGTAACTTGTTGCTGTCGCTTTTCGGCACCTTGCGCTGGTGCGCAAGCGCGGCCGTACCCGATCGAGGTCCAGCTAGACTTCGCAGCACTAAAACGAAAACACGCTATGAACGTCTTCATCAGCTGGTCCGGCGCGCGCAGCAAAGCGGTCGCCGAGGTTCTACAGGATTGGGTGGGCTTGGTCATCCAAGCGGCACGGCCCTGGTTGTCAGATGAGATCGATCGGGGCGCCAGTTGGATGACCGCTATCAACAACAAATTACAAGACTCGACGATTGGCATCTTCTGCCTTACACCTGAGAACAAGGACAGCCCGTGGATATTGTTCGAGGCAGGCGCTGTGGCGAAAGGACGCGACACAGCTCGCATATGCACTTTGCTGATCGAGATGCAACACGGCGAAGTCGACATGCCGCTCGCACAGTTCAATCACACGTTACCGACGCGATCGGACATGCTGAAGCTGGTCAAGACATTGAATTCAGCAGTCGAGAGCGAACAACAGCTGTCGGTGCAACAGCTTGAAAAGTCGTTCGCTGCGCATTGGGAAGCTTTCCACGACGACTATGTGAGGGCCCTAGCGGACAACCCGCCGAACACACCGCCCCCTCCGAAGCCCGATCAGGCCGAAGTGTTGCAAGACATATTGGCGACGGTACGCGCGTCCGAGCGTCGGCTTGCCAGCGCCGAGGCAGCGCAAGCTATGCGATGGAGCGACGTGCAGGGCGTGCCGTTGAACAATCTTGTTAGATTGACGGAATACGCACCCACGGTGACTCAGTCAAGTCCTGATCGCAAAGCCGTCCCGGGCATCATTGCAGGAAACATGCGACGCGTCGCAGCTTTAGACGGTCAGTTTGGTACCGTTGACCGGAAGCCGACTATCGGCGAGTAAACCGGATTTCGTCGAAAACCCGGACTACTTTCTGAGAGACCCGGCAGGTGTGCTCACTGCGTGGTTCCTCGCTGCTGCTCCATCGCCTTGAGGTGTGGCGCCGGCCGAAAATTGACCCACCGGGGTTGCGGCTAAAAACTTGAACTGGTTATATGCCATGGGCCCAACGCTTCGACGGTAGTCAAGAGGACTGTGCGCGCCCAGGGACATCTTGATGCGCTTCTCGTTGTTCCAGTGGATGTAAGAGTCCAAGGCCGGGACGACCTGCTCGGCAGTCGTAGGTTACCAATCACCAGGACAGAACCATTCGGTCTTCAATCGACCGAAGAAGCCCTCGAAAGCCGCATTGTCGGGCGAACAGCCTTTGCGGGACATTGAACGTGTCAGCTTCGCATCCGCGATGCGTGCGAGCCAACTCGGCCATCGATAGTAGGCACCGCGATCCGAATGCACGACAGGCCGGCTGGTGCTGTCGATCGTTTCGATAGCGGCATCCCGCATCGTGTTCACGCGCTGTGCGTCCGGGCGCATCCCGATCGTCAAACTGATCACGTTGCCATCGAAGCAGTCGATCACAGGCGACAGATACAGCTTGCCTGCCGGAATGCGGAACTCCGAGATGTCGGTGAGCCATTTTTCGTTGGGAGCACCCGCGGTGAAGTCGCGGTTGACGAGGTTGTCTGGCGCTGGACTGATCTCGCCCGGGTAGGAACCATACCGACGCCGCTTGGGCGTCGCAGCGACCAGGCGCTCATGATTCATCAAGCGCAGCACCAACTTCTCACAAATGTGCACGCACTGGCTGCTCAGTGACGCCCGCACCCGACGATAGCCATAGCAGCGGTGATTGCGCTCGAAGATGGCGCGCTGCTGCATGGTCTGGAGCAGGCGGCCTTCGGCAACGCTGGCCACCACGGCGTGAAAAAGCGCATCGAAGCGCGGGGCACAACCTGGATCGAGTTTTGTATTCAACCGTTGTTTAGTATCTATGCGACCGCGAGCGTCGGCGATTGTTGCCGTATCCCTCGCTTGCCGGCGTGGTTGGCTCCGGCCTCGTTGGCGTCTTGCATGTCATGCACACGCGGCCATGCCCACCGGCGCCGCTTGCAAGTGACTCGTCGAAGAAGTCGGTCAGGGCTTTGATCGTCTTGCATCGGCCGCAAACCTTCGACTCGCCGTGGTCCAACGACTGAGCTTGCTGCTTGATCCTGCCCACCGCTTGGACGTCTGTGGATGCCTCTGCGGTGATCATGGAGCGCAGCCGAGCGTCGAGTGTGGCAATAGGGTCGGCGCCCAGATTAAATCGGTTGATGCGCAGGAAGCGGTAGCCGTAGGATTCGAGCACGAACTGCCGCTCGACGTCCTCTGGCCTGTAGTAGCGCTCGTAGTTGCCCGCATTCACGCGATCGCGGTCGGTGAAGTGCTCGGTGAAACCGTCGTACTCGATGATGACATTCGAGGTCGTCTCCTCGCCGAAGTGGCGAAGCAGGAAGTCCGCCCTGTAGGCAGGATGTTTGTAGCCAGAGTCGAGCTGGCGCAAGTAGTCGCCCACGGGAAACTGGGCAATCAACTCCACGCGTTCGACCTGCGTCTGCATGAAGCTGGTGGCCTTCAGCCACCCAAGCACCTTCTTTTCCATCGGCGAGGCGGCGTCCGTATCGATGTCTTCCGCCATGACGCGCTCATTCAGGACACGCTGGTAGTGAAGCAGCGCTTTCGCGATCGTGCCCCTGAACTCCTCGGGAGGCTTGGACAGCACGAAGATCATGCATTCCTTTGCGCGCGAAAATCCAACGTTCAGGCGCTGCGCCTTCATCGACTCCTCGGCATCCTCGCCGCCAGCGACAATCTCCACCGGGAAAACGTAGTTCAGCACATCACGCTGGCGCGTGGCCACCATGCTGTAAATGATGATGTCGCGTTCCTCGCCCTGGCAACTGTCGAACGTCATGATCTTCAGACGCAGTTCCCGCTCGAAGCGCTCACCCTTGGGGTGCCGCATCACCATCGAGCCGATCAGCACTGCCTGCTCTCTGTGCGGGGTAATGATCCCGACGCTCGGACTTGCTGGGCCCTCAAGGAGGGACTCGAGGAGCTCCATCAACCGCTGCGCCTCGAGGCTGTTCGTGTTCGGCTTTTGTTCGCTGCGGCCGTCGTGCTCCAGCACCTCGAACTTGAGCACTTCCTCTATCGGCACTGGCCGGATCTTGATTGCCTGCAGCTGCCCGTCGTAGAAGTTTTTCGAAGAGTAGGAGATCAGTTCGGGATAGCCCCGGAAGTGCTTGCGAAGCATCTCTGTGTGGTTGGCCAGCAGCCCCATGAACTCTAGTACCGAGCGCTTCACGTCGAATCGCTGGAGGCGTTCGATTTTGTCGACGGCCGCCGAGATGTTGTCCCGCATATAGGACTGCAACTCGGTGACGTAGCCGGCATTGATCGCGTTCGAGGCGTTGTGGCTCTTCACGTTGCTGAACTGCCGTCGGTCGCCGAAGACGATTACCTGCTTGGCGCGCAGCATCGCCGGTATGGCCTGGGCGACCGAGACCTGCGAGCCCTCGTCGATGATCAGTAGATCGAAGACTTGTGTCTTCAACGGTACGAACTGACCAAGCTCGCGAATTCCGGCGATCACGCAAGGGAAGGCATCTCGCAGGGTCTTGAACTGCTCGGTTGGAAACTGGCTTCGCTGCCGGATGACGCCGCCCAGCGCGGCTGCAGTGGCACGGTTCTCCTCGGCGAATTTCAGGAAGCGACTGTCCAGCCGGTGCGCTAGGCGAACGGTATTGAGTGCCTCCAGCCGACCTTTCTCGCCCACGAAGTCGACCTCAGGCACGCTGGCGAAGCGCTTTTGAAGCCGATCCTCCAGCGTCAGATAACGAGCCAGGAGAACGGCTATCTCCATTGACCCCTCAGCGCCGGCGTGTGGGCTTGCGCGTGCTTTCCCGATGCATATGTCTTTCGCCACCAGCTGCAATGCCCAAACCAGTTGGAATGCTGCCTGGACACCGGGCGGGATGGCCTTTTTGTCCATGACTAGCGCGTAAAGGTCTGAAGTTTGGGTCTCTGGTATCCCAGCCGATTCCGATACGCTGGCCAGTTGGCTCAGGCCGCTCACGGCCGCCTTCAGCTCGGGGAGCTTCCTGCAAATACCCACCGGGTTGGTGCAAGACAGAACCTGTGCGATCTCCGCATCCAAGGCAGCCAGTTTGGCGTTCTGGAACGCGAAGCCGATGATCGGTCGGCGCAGCTCTTCGATGCGGGCTATGTACTTCAACAGAACTGCCGACATGGCGGCAGGCATCGGGCGAAACAGGCCGAGGCCGTCGATCTGCTGTTTATTCAGCGTCGATTTGAGCGCAGCAGCCGCCGAAGCGGCGCGCAGTCGTTGCAACAGCGCGTCCAAGGACGGCTCTGTGGAGTAGGTGCGCTGGATCTCTGCAGTGGCCAGAGCTCCGAGCACTAGGTACGCCTCGCAGGCTTGCCCGATCGCGTGGAGCGCCGGCTGGCTGCGATGCCCTTGCGCGAGCATTTCCTCAGCCCAGCCTTGACCTCCGGTACCCGCGGCACCCAGTCCCAGCGCATTGATCTGAGCCTCCAGGGCATTGAGCTCGGCAATCTCGACCAGTTCGACTTGCGTCATCGCGGTAACGGTCTGTTCGATCCGCGAGGACAGCCGCCGGGTCTCCTGCGACAACTCCGACTCCACGGACGGCATGTTCGCTTCCTGCGCTTTGTGCTGGCTCATGATGCGCCCTCTGGCCGAGCCGGACATCAGTTGCCGGTAGGTGCCGTCCTTGCCCAGGCGAAGGATCGGGTTCGGGAAGTCGTCTACGCCCCGGATTTTCTCAAGCGCCTGCTCCAACTTGTCCTGAACCACGTCCAGAGCCTCGTTTTTATCGGAAATCACAAGCACAGAAAGGTGCTCCATGATGGCGTTGAAGGCCAAGGCTGTGATCGTGTGGGACTTGCCGGTCCCCGGCGGCCCTTCGACTGCGATAAAGCGGCAGTTCGGCTTTTTGCGGGCGCAGTCGATTCGGATCTGTTCTTCGTTGAGCGGAATCGGCGACGAGGTGACCAGGCGCGCTGAAGTGTCCATCGCTTGCCAGTCGGCCCGGACCTCGGCCGAGACACTGACCGGCTCTTCGAACAGCATGGCCTGCACGATGCCATGGAACATGCCGGCGGCCGCTTGATGGTCCGCGTCCAAGCTCGAAAGAAGCGCCTCGTAGTCGTTCACGAGACTCTCGTCGCTTCGATCTGCCACGGCCAGATAGACCGCATTGGAGGCGCGCAATTGCGGGCTTCTGGATACCTGGATGCGCGCTTCCTCAAAGTCAATGCCACCGATCACATCCAGCGAGCGCGTGAGCTCACGCATGGTGGTCACCATGCGCTGGTGCGCCGTCACTTCGCTGTCCAGGTGCACGATGCGCTCTGGGACCACGGCCACACCAACGCGTTGGGCGTCGCGCTTGAGTTCGGACACGATGAACTCGATCGCCTGCTTGTGGATGTAGAGCGTCGGGTCGGCCGTCAGGTTGTACGCGGAGCCTCCCTCCTCGTTTGCCACGGTCACCGGCAGGTAAAAGAGCGGAAAGTCACTTGTCCCGAACTTGATCGCGCCGAAGTAAAGGTACGTGGTGAGTACGTCGTCTGAGCGCATGTAGTTCATGACATCGCGCACCTCTTGATAGGCGTCCGCGGCAGCGAAGCTCTCAAAGAATTCGACCAACTGGGCCTGCGCCGCAGGAAGGGTGAAGAACTCGTCCAACACCTCAACCAGCGACTGTGCGTTGCCGCTGAGCAGCAAGGTGTTGATGGCAGCGACCATGTGCTCGCACGCCCCCGCGCACAGGGCCTCGGTCAGATCTGCCTCGACTTCGAAGATTGAGTCTTCGGGAGAGTAGGCCGCTTCCTTGAACGGCCCCTCCAGCAAGGTGAGTAAAGGGTGGACGATCCGGGCGGCCATCAGCTCAGCGAACTTATTGGAGACGGACTCCACGTATTGCTCGGGGTTGTCACTGCCCTTCACCCGCATCTCGACCGCGGAGCGGACCGCGCCCGCGCGCATGTCGACGAATTCCTGCTCGGACAACTGGGCGACAAACTGCTGGATCAGGTTGCGCAGTACCGGACTGATCTGAGCCTTGTACTTGGCGTGCCCGATAGTCAGACGCATCTCCTGCGGCGGCTTGGCGGCGAGTTGCCAAGCGTCTTTAAAAAAGCTTGGATACTTGCGTAGGTCTACGGCGCAGCGGTAGCCCTCTTTCGTCTTTAAGTGAATCTTTCGGCGCGGTGCTGCCTGTCGCTTGAAATCAGTTTGGAGGAATTCCCGAAAGTAGCGCAAGACCTTGTCGCCCAAGCCCTTGATGGACGGAACTGGTTTGGCGGCAAAAGTCGAGGTGCTAGGCGCGGCACTCATAAGTTGCTCAGACCGGGCGAACGGCATTTTGCGCAAGCCGGACTTTTTCCAAAGCAGTGCGCCCAGTCTGGAATCAGCGCCGCGTCAGTTTGAATTGAACCCATTGAAATTTCTCCTATCTGTTTGTTTTGCGAGCGGCGTAGATTGCCCTATATCAGATGCGAGGAACAGTACAACGCTGGGTAGGCCTGGATCAAAGCTTCACGCTCGTCGCCGCCCAAGGCCCGGCGTAGCGGCTGCAGCTCCGAAGTGACGGCATAGACCGCGCCCATGCCGCGGGTCGCCATCGGCTCCGATTCGTCGTCCGGAAAGCGCTCCACATCCACGTCCAGCCGGCTAACCGGCGCCCG
Source organism: Variovorax sp. LG9.2 (assembly GCF_035018885.1). Taxonomy (NCBI): domain Bacteria; kingdom Pseudomonadati; phylum Pseudomonadota; class Betaproteobacteria; order Burkholderiales; family Comamonadaceae; genus Variovorax; species Variovorax sp. LG9.2. The sequence continues at coordinate 18,280 of NZ_JASJXB010000005.1, forward strand.
TATGTCCACAGCATCGGAGCCCGGTCCGACGAACAGCGCTTGCGTGTGGTGATCCGTCATCTTCACTAGTTCATCGGCCAGTTGCTGGTCGTCAAGCGGGAACTGCCTGCGCACTGTCGGTGGCACATCCGTTGAATCGTGCGGTACATGCACCCCCACCCAAGCCGGGTAGTTGCTGTGGTCCGCCGGCTTAGCGGGCATCTTTTTCGCATCTCAGGTCAGAGTTTTGGGGGCCGCCGACGTACTGCCAGTGATTTGCGGGTCCGCACTCATCGCCCGCGCGTGGGCTGCTCCAGGCAGAGGCGATGCTGCCAAGGAGCATCAGGGCCCTGGCAATGCCCGCGACGAACCCAATCAGGGCGTTCACGATTCTCAAAAGCTTTTTGAACATGGTTTCTTTAGCGAGAAAGACAGTTCAAAACGCCGTCGTTTTTTCGGGGTGTACGCACGATCAACTGATCGCAGCACTACGTATTCGACCGCGCCGATGCGTGTCCATCTCCGCAAAGTTCCTGCGCTTGTATCTGGGCGTAGCCCCATGCGCTGAAGGACACTGGCGGGACGTCCACGCAGCAGATGTACGGGTCCTCACCGAACATCGCGTAGCTTTTGTACAGCGCGCCGGAGGTCATGCCTGGCTCGAGCGCCGACGCGAGGTAATCATCCACGATGCGCCGGCAGTGGCTGATCGCTGTGTCTGCGTCCTCGAAGTCGCCCAAGCGGTATCGGCTGCCCTTGTCCATGAAGTGGAAGTTGTCGTCGACCATCACCACGTAGCTCATTTCCATCTCCTGCGATTGTTTCAAACTCAGCCAGCCGCCACAAAGCGTCCGGCATCGAGTTCCTGTTCGCCATCCCAGCGGTACGCCACCAGCGGTCCTGCCTTGGCGGCAGACCAGTCCAAGCAGGCGACCTTCGGCGACAGCAGTTGTGGCAACCCTTCCATCCAGTAGTGGCCGATGAACACCGGCGACCCGGTCACGGGCGTCGCGAGATACCCGTCGACGATGTCGGTCTCCGGCATCCGGTGCTCGTGCTCGGCGCCGACGATGGCGACATCGCGGTAGCTGCGAGCGTCTTCCCTCCACCAGCGCGTCCGAACCTCGGTTCGCTCCTTGCCGCTGTGATCGACAAATGAATATCCGTCCGGCAAGGTGATCTCCAGTCCCTTGGTCAGTCCTTCCATTGCCTCAAACTCGGGTGAGCCTCTCGCATAGGCAGCGCGCAGGAATTCTTCGCTCATAGATGTTCCTGCCGGCCAGCCGCGCTTCACCACATCGACGAAAGGCTGGTGCCACCAGGCGTGCACCACGCGCGCACCGCCCAGGTCCAGAAAGGGCGGCAGCGTCCTGAACCAGGTGACCATGTCCCTGTGCAGCTCTGAGCCCTCGCCGACCTGCTTCAGGAACTCGGCGTGCTGGGCAACGTTGTTGTCGCTGTGCCTGCGCAGAAAGCCGCCGGGGACTTCCGTGCGCTTCGTGACATACCCGATCGCATTGAACTCGTGGTTGCCCATGATCGAAAGCGCCGTCTTGGCTTTGACCATCGAGCGCACGATGTTCACGACCTTGACCTGCTCCGGCCCGCGGTCGATCATGTCGCCCAGGAACACTGCCTGGCGGCCTTGCGGCGGTACCCAGATGGCCTTGCCGGTTTCCACATAGCCGAGCTTGTCCAGCAGAGCCTCCAGCTTGCCCGCCTGGCCATGGATGTCACCGATGAAGTCGAAGCCCATGGAGTCTGCTTTCATTGTTGGTTGCGTTGTTAGTTGCTTTGTGCAACGAACTGAGTATGATCTTCTTAGTTCGACAATGCAACTAAGTTGTTATGACCACTTCAAACACCAGCTCCCAGCTCAAACGCTACCCGATGCCTTTCACGCGCATCGAGATCGCCGCTATGAGCCTGATCGAGGGCGAGCTGCACGTTCTACTGGCGCGCCGGGCAGAGGCGCCATACGCCGGCAGGTGGGCGCTGCCGGGGGGCGTACTGAGGATCGACCTCGACTGCTCGCTCGATACCGCTGCCCAGCGTGTCATGCAGGAACGGCTTGGTATGCAGATGCCTTTCCTGCGGCAGCTCACGGCGGTGGGCGGTCCGACGCGCGACCCCCGTGCACCCTGGGCGCTCAGCGTGGTCTACCGGGCCATGGTGCCGTTCGACTCGCTCGCGCCAGCGCCGGGAAAACGCATCGAAGCGCTGGCATGGCGTGCAGTGATGGAAGCGGCGGCCGACAAGGCTCTGGCGTTTGATCACGCCGCTCTGGTGGAGGAGGCCGCCCGGATCACCCGGTCGGAGGTGGAAGAGCTGCGGTTGCCTTTCGGCTTCCTGCCAAAGCACTTCACGCTGAGCGAACTTCAACTGACCTGCGCCGAGTTGCTGGGCCGACCGCTCGACAAGTCCAGCTTCCGGCGGAAGCTGGCGGACCGGGACCTGCTCGAACCGGTCGAGGGCGCGATGAAGACCGGCGCCTTCAGGCCGGCACAGCTTTACCGCCAGAAGCGCTCCTGAGCCCGTCTGGCCACCTTCACGGCCGCGTCTCTCCTCTGCCTCATCGACACCCCCTGAAAGCCTCCGTGCCCATCCTCCTGAACCGCCGCCAGATCCTGGCTGGCCTGCTGGGCGTCGGCGCTTCGGTGGCGTTCGCGTCGCCTGTGGCGCAGGCTTCGAAGCATCTGGTCGACCTCGAGTGGCAGCGCCTTGCCACCGACCCCTGGTTCTTCGACATCATCGATGTGGACGGCACGATCTCGGAGAGCACCGCGGTCGAGCCGTCGGTCTATTCGGATCTCTTCCATATCTCTGAGGCAGACCTTGCAACGACGACGGGGCTGATCAACGAGGTTGAGCGCTATGCACCGCTGACGGCCGTTTTCCGGATGACGGCGGCTTCGGAGCTGGAGGATGTACGCGATCAACTCCTGCGCGGAAAAGCCACTCTTGAACCCAGGGCGCGGAAGGGCCTGCGAGCCCTTGAGGCTGACCTGGAAGACGAAGAGAACGGCTGGGCCGATGTTCCGGGCCATGGTGCAGGAATGGCTGGGCTACTCCATCGAATGGGAGCTGCTGGAGACTTTCCCCCGGTATTCCGGCGGCTAGGGCATTGCGCTGGGCTTCTTCGAGGATTTGGACGAAGACGTACGGAGCGCGCTCGACATCGAGATTGTCGACGGCGATCAGCCCGGCAGTTCGTATGTTGGTGCCCAGCTGCACTGGGGAATCGACGAGGCCAATGCCAAGGCGGCGGAGCTTGGTCTGCCGCTTCGTTTCCGGGACGCCAGTTAGGGAAGAACCGACATCACGGCCGGCATTGCCGCCGTACATTCATCACATCGCCGAGTTAGGACTACTTGCGGGCGATTCACAAGTTCAGCTAAACGGTCGGCCCAGATACAGCCCCTGGTGACCGGCTTGTGCCGGTTACCCACGGGCTGGGTTGTTTTTGGAGTTCGTTCATGTCCATTCGCGATGGCCTTTTCTCTTCCGAGTCCGTGTCCGAGGGACACCCCGACAAGCTCGCCGACCGCATCTCCGATGCGATCCTCGACGCGTTCCTGCGTCTCGAGCCCACCGCCCGAGTGGCCTGCGAGACGCTGATCGCCGACCAGTGCGTCGTACTCGCCGGGGAGTTCAAGACGAAAGATCCTGCTGTCTTTCGTGACGTGCGTGAGCGTGCCGTGTCGATCGTTGCAGGGGTGCTGCGGGGTGCAGGGTACACCGACGCTGCGACTGGCATCGATCCGGACCGGTGCGAGGTGCAGGTACGGTTCAACGGCCAGTCGGCCGACATCTCGCAGGGCGTGGACCACGTTGATGGCGTCATCGGTGCAGGTGACCAAGGGCTGATGTTCGGCTATGCCTGCGACGAGACGCCGGTGCTGATGCCGGCGCCGATCGTCTTCGCCCACCGGCTGGTGCGGCGGCAGGCAGAGCTGCGCCGCTCGGGTGAGCTGCCTTGGCTGCGGCCGGATGCGAAATCGCAGGTGAGCTTCCGCTACGAGGATGGTCGACCCGTCGCCATCGAGGCGGTGGTCCTGAGCGCGCAGCATGCCGACGGCATCGACACCAACGAGCTTCGGGCGGAGGTAAGCCGGCACATCATCGACAGCGTCATTCCGGCGTCGATGCGCAGCGACAACTACTGCGAGCTGATCAACCCGACCGGGAGCTTTGTGATCGGCGGTCCGAAGGGCGATGCGGGACTGACAGGGCGCAAGATCATCGTGGACACGTATGGCGGAGCAGCACCGCATGGGGGAGGGGCCTTCTCGGGAAAGGACCCGTCGAAGGTCGACCGCTCGGCTGCGTACATGGCACGCTTCCTGGCAAAACAGGTGGTGGGGAGAGGATGGGCACGACGGTGCCTGACGCAGCTTGCTTATGCGATCGGCGTAGCCGAGCCGGTGAGCTTTCTGGTGGATGCGGAAGGAGCAAGCGCGGCGCGCAACGCGGAGATCGCGGCGATGCTGCGTGAAGAGTTCGATCTGACGCCGGCGGGCATCATCCGGCGGCTTGACCTGCTCAGGCCAATCTACTTTGAGACCGCTGCGTACGGGCACTTCGGCCGCACCGATTTGCATCTGCCATGGGAGGCCGTCTCCGTGACAGGTGCCACGTCATGAAGTCGATCCTTAGCGATCTGGTCAAAGCCTGCGAGGTAACGCCGTTCTGGCTCTTCGGAAGCTGCCCAACGGTGCTCTCGGTTGCGGACGCAGCGGGCAAAAATCACCGTCTGATCATGGCAAACAAAGCAAAGCTGTCGGGATCGTCACGCGCTTGAACGGAATCGCCTCGTCTTTGAAATGACGTCTAGAAGGTGGACGAACTTCATGGTGTTCCACGAAAAAGTACCGGACACAGTTCTCACCCGAGGTCCGTGAGTGGGCAGTGAGAATTGTGCAAGGTCACCGCAAAGAGTACCCATCCCTGTGAACAGCAGTCGAGTCGATCGTAGCGAAGATCGGCTGGGTGCCACAGGCGTTGTTCCAATGGGTCAAGCGTGTTGAGGTCTCGACGGCGACGTGCGCGAACGCAACGCTACCAGCGAGACACAGCGAATCACGAACCTCGAGCACAAAGGCAAGGACTTGCGCTGGGCCAACGAGATACTGACGGCGGCCAGCGCCTTTTTCGCCGAGGCGGAGCTCGACCGCCGAATCGAGTCATAAATCAATTTATCGATGCGTAACGCGGCACAGACGACCCTGAGCCGATCTGCAAGGTGCTGCAGATTTGTCCCGACGGATCATAGAAGGCAGGAAGGCGCGCAGCAGCGTAGCCCTCCACTGCGATGCGCGCGCATTCATCGCGGTTGTCGACTGAGAGCAGACGACCCGTTTGATTGATCGCGTGCGCGTGCATCAGGCGGCAAGGTCATTTATCATGCCCGCGCCACGGGTAGATCGGCCCAGCATGTAGTGTAGTTCGGCGTCTTCAGCGACTGGCGCATCACCCACTGCCGCTTGGCTCCAGCCGTCCCCGCGCTGGCTAGCTGGATCGCGCCGCGCCCGTGCTCCAAGTTGATGGCATCGACGGCGGACATGAGCGGTCTGCGGTCCCGCTCCGGATTATCGAAACCGAGTTCGCCCTGCTCGACGCTGGCAGCCTGAAGGTCGAGCAGCATGACACCGGCCTTCGCGTATTTGTAGCCGGGTTCGAAAATGGCTTTGAGGCCTCTGATGGCTGAGGCGGCGATGAGTGCGGTGTCCGCAGTCGGCCGACGTAATGGCACGGTGACCGACCGCGAATACTGTCGGTCTTCTGTACGAAAAGGCGAGGTGTGAATAAACACCAGCACTTGGACCGCATGGCCCTCCTGTTTTCTAAGCTTTTCGGCAGCGCGGCTGCAGAAGTCGGTGACTGCCTCGATCAGGTCCTTGAGCTGTTCGATCGGGTGACCAAAGCTGCGCGTGCAGGCGATCTCCTTCTTGACTGCCGCCACAGATTCGAAGCCGATGCAGGGCTGACCCTGCAGTTCGCGCACTGTGCGCTCGAGCACCACCGACCAGCGGCGTCGCACCGCCGCCGGATCCAGGCGTGCGACGTCGAGAGCAGTGTGCAGGCCCTCGGCGCGCAGCTGCTCGCCGATGCGCCGGCCGATGCCCCAGATCTCGCCCAGCGCCGTGGCCTGCAGCACGGCGTCCATGTCCGAGGCGGGGAGGGCGGCCAGATTGGCCACGCGGGCGAACTCCACCGGGTAGCTGCCAGGCTTTCGGTCCGCCGACTTGGCCACGTGGTTGGCGAGTTTTGCCAGGGTCTTGGTCATCCCGATGCCGATGCCGCAGGGGATGCCGGTCCACTGCAGGATACGTTCGCGTACTGCCTGCGAACGGCGCGTCACGTCGCGGATGCCTTCCACACCGATGAAGGACTCGTCGATGCTGTAGATCTCCTGGTCGGGTCCCAGACCAGCGGCAATGGACATCATGCGGCTGCTCATGTCGCCATACAGCGTGAAGTTCGCGCTGAGTGCTAGCACGCCAGAGTCGGGCAGTTCGCGCTGGATCTGGAACCAGGGTGCCCCCATGGCGATGCCTAAAGCTTTGGCCTCGTTGCTTCGGGCGATCGCACAACCATCATTGTTCGAGAGGACGATCACGGGCCGTCCCTGCAGGCTCGGGCGGAACACGCGCTCGCAGGACACATAGAAGTTGTTGCCGTCGACCAGTGCATACATACGGTGACTCTAGGCAGGCACGCAAGGGCAGGGCGGACGCGCACCCAGCATCACACCGTTGAACTGTCCACTCATGGGGCGAAGCGCTTGATCGAGGCGGTGACAACGCCGCAGATGATCAACTGCTGGCCTTCGCGGAACGTGATCTCCGGAAAGGTCGGGTTCGCCGGCACCAGCTTCACCCGGTCGGCGCGCTTGTGCAATGTCTTGACGGTGAAGTCGCCATCCACCTGCGCCACCACGATGCAGCCGTGGCGTGGCTTCAAGGCCCGGTCAACCACCAGGATATCCCCGTCGTCGATGCCCGCCTCGCGCATTGACTGACCGCTGACTTGCCAGAAGAAGGTGGCCTGCGGATGCTTGATCAGCAGCTCGTTGAGGTCATGGCGCTTGACCAGGAAATCATCGGCCGGCGACGGAAAACCTGCTGCCAGCTTGCCTTGAACGAAGGGCACGAGCACGGCTTCCGGCGTTAAGACCGCCAGCAGGGCGGACGCCGGAATACTGTTCATCTATCCAGTATAGGGTGGGGAGGCGACCGGGCAGTGAAGTTTTTCGATTCAGCGCCTGGTGCGCCTGCGGGGCAAAGCAACGGTATGGGTATGAGTCGATGCGGGGGGTGCGTCGAACGGCATGTTCCCAGAGCAAGGAATACTGCCCTTGCGATGTCGAAGAGGATCACTATGGCCATGGGCTGTGAAAAGGCAAACAAGGAGCCCTTCGGTCGTGCGCCGGGATTGCGCTTTCAACCGTTCCAGTTTGTTGTGCGAACTGGTCGACGAAGATCCTTGGAGATTTCGACCAACAATCAAAAGCCGATGTAGGCTGATGCTCTTGATCAACATGCTTTGCACTTTGCCCCTCAACCATGAACAAGCGACGCGTCCACGAACTCATGCGGGCACACTTCCCGACGGCCGCTCCAGTGCATCAGGTGTGGACGAACATCGCGGGTCTGCAAGGTCGCTTGTTGGATGAGCCAGCCCACGCGGTGATCGCGCAGCACTTTATCGATCGAGGCATCGAGCAGGTGTTGGTACAGGGTCATCGAAAAGTTGGTGGCCGCATTCCGACCACGCAGCTCATGGCGTTTGTCGCGCAACACCTTGCGGATGGCCACATCCGGATTGCAGACCGTACGTTTTCTGTGTTTTGCGTTGTCGCTGAGAACGGTGTCGCCACTAGCTGGCATACAGAAGCGGTGGCGGTCAGCGCGTAACTGCATTCTCAAAACCTAGGAAGCTCCCCGAGCACTGTGCTGCATCAGAGCAATACGCGAAGCTCGTGCGGTTGTGCGGCGCTTCAGATGAAGCCGATGTCGTGGGCGTTCCAAGGCCCATCGCAGGAGAATCCATGTGCAATCGCCACGTCACGCCGGCCCAAGCTGAGATGGAACGGTTCTGGCACCTCGGCCCGACAAACCAGCCGCCGCTGTTTCCGCGCGAAGTGTTTCCTCGATCACGAGGGCCTTTCATCCGGCGCGCCCGGCACTCGACAGGCTACGAGCGCGAGCTCGTTACCGGCCAGTGGGCGCTGATCCCCTGGTTCGCCAAAGAGCCGAAACTTAAATACCCGACCAACAACGCGCGCAGCGAAGAGCTGGCGGCGAAGGCCAGCTACAAAGATCCATGGAAGCGCGGGCAGCGCTGCATCATTCCGGCCGCATCGTTCGATGAGCCGAACTGGGAGACGGGAAAGAACATCTGGTGGCAGTTCAGCCGTGCGGATGGCGCGCCGTGGGGTCTGGCGGGCCTCTGGAACGTCTGGACGAACAAGGACACCGGCGAGGTACACGAGAGCTACACGATGCTCACGCTCAACGCTGACGAACACGCGCTGATGCGCCGCATGCACAAGCCCGATCCCAAAGCAGGGCCCGACGCCCAGGACAAGCGCAGCGTGATTCCCATCGAGGCGGGTGATGTCGACCAGTGGCTGACTGGCACCGTCGAGGAAGACAAGCAGATGTTGCGACTCGCGTCGGTGGACGTGTTTGTCGCCGGGCCCATCGTTGCACCAGCAACGCTGGTCGCGTCCAACGACAGTGACAAAGCACCCTAGCGCCCTCCGTGCAAGGCTCGCAGACTTACCCAGGTCGGTGCCTAAATACAGAGCACTACCGGCGAAGGCCCGCACAGCAACGATTCGGCCCTGTGCCAGCGCAGTTGTCCACAATGTTATGCACGCTCACTGTGGACAATGGGCACAGCTAAATTGTGAAATCCCCCGCACGAAGGGATTGACTTGGACACAGACGCACTGCGGAAATAAGTCACGGCGTCCGAGCCGCTCCTGGAAGCAGTCGGGTGGCGCCGGTCAGTGTTCAGTGAAGCTTTGGCTCGAGGGCACGCCGCTCCCGCCAAAACGCCTCGATGAGGAAGGTCGAAGCATCGTCAGCGCTTTGGACGCCACAAGCTTCGAGCAACGCCCGGTTGCCTTGCCACAGCCCGAGGTTGTTTCGGATCCACAGGCCCAAACCGAAATGCAATACCACCAGTTCGTCCCGCGCCATGGCTGCGATTCGTGCCTGTTCTGCTTTCGGCACCATCGTGATGAGCAGCCGAACAGCTGCGTCGACTGTTTCCGGAAAGCCGTCCGAGCCGTCCATGCTCAGAAGCTCACTTCCACCGCAACCCCTTGAGCCCAGCGGCTGTCCCAGTGCGCGAGATAACTCGACGCGACGCGTTCATCGTTCCAGACCACGAGCACGTTCTCGGAGTTGGACCGTGCGGCCGCCTGGCTGTAGTTAAAGGAACCCGTCTCCGTGTGCCGGCCATCGACCACGATGTACTTGTCATGGTGGATGGCATAGCTCGAGATCACCCTGACCGGTATATCGGCGCCTGCGATCAGGTTCATAGCGGCGATGCTGGCCTTGCCGCGGTTGCCCCGGTCATCCAGAAGGACTTTGACGTCCACGCCGCGCTTGCGCGCGTTCACGAGTGCACGGACGACGGCGGGAGACGTGAAGGAATAGCCGGCGAGGCGTAACGATCGCTGGGCGCTGTCGATAACTTTGAGCACCAGTGCCTCTGCGCCTGCCTCAGGTGAGAAAGCGACATAGATCCGGGCGCCAGTCTGCAAGGACGACAGCGAGCCGGCGGGGCGTTCGGAAGGCGGCACCGCGCAGCCGACCTGCAGCGAAAAAGCCAGTACGAGCAACAGCGTGCGCGAAGAATTTGAACTTGAGGACAGGGGCATAAAAGAACTGGGAGCGTCGCCCCGATGGCGCAGGGTGAGAACACATGCATTGTCGCCCGCCTGAAAAGCTGTCTGGCTTGAAACTCTTCAAAACTAACAACCACCAGGATGCAAGGTGGCCAACTGGACTTCCGGCACGTGAGCATGTCCACGATCAACGGGAACCGCAACACATCACCGCTACCGCGTGACATCCGGGTCTATGCGGCGCGGGCCACCATCGCCGCCCAATCGATAAAGTCCATTTTCCATTTTGGCCAACTGACGCACCAGCTTGCGGCCGCTCAAAGAATTCCAGACTTATCTTATCCAGCTCCAGAATCTCACTTCAATAGCCCTTGGTTAGCGTCATTTGCTTTGGCATGTGGACAGAGTAGTTTACGAGAGCAGCATTCGCTGACCCCGACGGCCAAGACATGTCATGGGCAAAGGCATACTTGACGACCTACCAAGCGCAACTAATCTGTATTGGTGCCGGGGCGAGCAACTTGCCCGCGCCTGAATATCAAGAGCAATGATGGACTCCCTCAACAATCTTGCCAGCCAGCTAAAACAGTTCGCAAACGAGCGCGATTGGGAGCAGTTCCACTCGCCGAAGAACCTGAGTGCCGCCCTGTCCGTCGAAGCGGCGGAACTCCTGGAGCACTTTCAGTGGCTCACGGAAGAGCAGAGCCGCCAATTGTCCCCGGAGCGGCTGGAAGCCGTGGGCGCCGAAGTGGCTGATGTTCTGCTGTATTTGATCCAGTTGGCAAGCGCCTTGGGCATCGACCCGATCGTCGCAGCCCAGGCCAAAATCAAGCTCAACGGCCTAAAGTACCCAATTGACCGGGCGCGCGGCAGCAGCAAGAAGTACGACGCACCGTGAGCGCAGCCCCCACGTGATCATCTACCAGGCCAACAAGCGCGAGTTCCTTCACCACGCTCTTAGAGACAACATCGAAGACGTGGTGGAACGCCAGTTCCGTAGCGCCACGGGCTACGGCGTCGGTCCGTCCGAATTTCAGGCATGGAAGCATTCGCTGCTTGCGATGGCCAAGGTACTGCTGGACGAGGAGATCCCGGAGGACGTTGGCGTTGCGATCGAATATCAACTGCCGCAAACCTCCAAGCGGATCGACTTCATCATCACCGGTGAAGACGCGCACGCCCGAACCAAAGTCGTGATCGTCGAGCTCAAGCAATGGTCGGCGTCCCGCCGCAGCGACAAGGACGCGATCATCTGGGCGCACCGCGGAGGTCGCACAGGCGAGCGCGAAGGCACGCATCCTTCGTATCAGGCTTGGTCGTACGCCGCCTTCTTGCAGGACTTCAACGCCGCAGTGCAAGACGGTGGTATGACCTTGCAACCCTGCGCCTACCTGCACAACCACCCGCGTGATGGCCAGATCGATCACGCGCACTACCGCGATCATCTTGACCGCGCGCCCTTGTTTTTGCATCCCGACCGCGAAAAGCTGCAAGCGTTCATTCGCGAGCATGTGCGGTACGGCGATCGCAAGAACGCGCTGTACGCGATAGAGCACGGTCGCATCCGCCCATCCAAGATGTTGGTCGACTGCGTCGCGGGGCTCTTGCAGGGCAAGCCGGAATTCGTCCTTCTCGATGATCAAAAGGTCGTGCATGAAACCATCCTGCAGGCCGACGCTCGCGCGAACGAGCGCAAACAGGTTGTGATTGTTCAAGGCGGACCGGGCACGGGTAAATCGGTCATCGCAATCAACCTGCTGGGCGCGCTCATCGCGCGCAAGCGCAACGTGCGTTATGTGTCGAAGAACGCAGCGCCGCGCGCGGTCTACGAAGCCAAGCTCACGGGAAGTTTCACCAAAAGCCGCATCAGCAACCTTTTTAGCGGCTCGGGCGCTTTCGTCAATGACGCGGCAGACAGCTACGACACCCTTGTCGTCGATGAAGCACACCGCCTCAACGAAAAGAGCGGGCTCTACCGCAACCTCGGCGACAACCAGGTCAAGGAGCTGATTCGATCGGCTCGGTGCACGGTATTTTTCGTGGACGACGACCAGCGCGTCACGCTGCTCGACATTGGCCACACCGAGGAATTGCGCCGCCATGCTCGCGCAATGGGTGCCGAGGTGACGGAGATGGAGCTTTCATCGCAGTTCCGCTGCAACGGCTCAGATGGTTACCTTGCATGGCTGGACAACACCCTGGAGATCCGCGCTACTGAGAACCCCATGCTGGACAGCGCTGACTATGACTTTCGGGTGTTCGACAATCCTGCGGAAATGCACGCGCTCATTGCGCTGAAGAATGAATCGAACAACCGCTCGCGCGTTGTGGCGGGGTATTGCTGGAAATGGCCAAGCAAGAAAGACACGCAAGCTTGGGACATCGAGATGCCGGAGTTTGACTACAAACGTCGCTGGAATCTCGATAAGGACGGCAGCCTCTGGATCGTGGCGCCCGACTCGGTCGAACAGGTGGGCTGCATCCACACTTGCCAGGGTCTAGAGCTGGACTATGTCGGCGTGATCATCGGTCCGGACCTCGTCTATGGCGACGAACACGTCGTGCCCGACGCGACAAAACGAGCGTCGTCGGATCAGTCGGTTCGAGGACTAAAGAGGATGCTGGAAAACGATCCGGAGGGCGCACGCGCGCTGGCGGACTCGATCGTGAAGAACACGTATCGAACACTCATGACGAGAGGCATGAAGGGATGCTATGTGTACTGCACCGATCCAGCGCTGGCGGAACATTTGCGCAGTAGATTGAGCTTGGCATCACCTGCTGCGATCTGAATTGACTTGAAGAAGCTTTCTATGGCAGCGTTCTCTCAGGCATTTCCCGTCCTGTGCGGCACCTGCTCCGCACCGAAAGTAGATGGGAAGTCGGCTCGATTGAACCGATCGAATGCTTTGGCATCGCTCTATTCATCCGATCGAGTGCGCTGCGCTGTACTGCAGACTTTCGTCAATTAGGGCGCGCGCCGGTGCTCGCGGATCTGACGGAGAAATTAACGATCAGGTCTTTGCGAACCGGCAATTGGGTCCGTACTTGTCGCGCACTGGCTTGAGGCCTTCGAGCATCGCGCCGACGATCAATGCACCGACGCTCACGTAGGTACGTGCATGCTGTTCGGCCTGATGCTTTAGGTAGTAGGCGCCGCGGCCAACCATCTCCACACCAGCATTCGGCACGCACAGTATGTATCGCCGTGCAGCGTCGACCTGAGCGAGGAAACTAGCGTTTTTGGATAGCGGCAGCTCCATGTCAAATCCAAAGTCTCCGAGTACGGGCTGCGCTGCTGCGATCGCGGCGATGTCGTCGGTGGTGGTCAAGTTGTTCACGTGTTTCAGGTTCATTTGATTTCTTTCGAAGGGTGGGTCAATTGTTGAGCTGCTCAAGGTCGGACTTCCCTGCGACGAAGGCGTCGAGGTGGTGCCGATGCACGTAGGTGGTATTTCCGATCTGCATGAGCCACATGCGGCCCATCTGCTTAGCGTCGACAGCGTTTTTGAATCGCTTTACGCCAACGCCTAGGATTGCTGCGGCAGCGTCGACCGGGATGAGTGCGCTGGGACCTTGAGGGGTGATTGAAGTGCTCATGTCCCACAGTGTGCGGTCGTCGGCTCAGATGAGCACTGCGGCCCAATTTCGTATTGCTACGGACGCACTGAATGGCGTGAGATGCGGATCAATTTCCTAGAGTCCGCACGCACGAATCGACCTGCTATCAATTTGATAGCATTCATATTTGCTGTCTTTTAGGCCAAGTGTCCCCAGCGATTCTTCGTCCCCGCGGCCCCTAAATTTAATGCGCAGGGACCCCGGGTCTAGACGCCCGGCGTGTGGCGGTGTCGAGCCCTCAGATGGCCGCGTGAAGGGCGCCAGGATGGCCGTTGCGATGCGATCAGACAGGCGTCGGTGGTGGCGGTGCATATTCCGCTTCGGGCGCCTGAGAGTCCGCACGGCACATTGGAACGCCTGACTTGTTAGGCGGACGAATGGAAAACACTATTCATGTGTCGAGCCTGAAGACCTGAGTGCGCTGTCGACGATCTGCGTGCGCGATTCGACCGCGAGAATGTTGAGGGCGCGGTGTTCCCACTGTACTCACTGTTCCTAACGATTTCCTATTAATGCCCCCAACATTGCCCTGCCTGGAACTACAGCTTTTTATCTGACAACTATTTGGTAGTTAGGTAAGAACAGTAGGAACAACGATGTGTTTCCGCTTGGTAAATCGCTGTTCCTACCTGTTCGAGTTGAGGTGGGAACTAGGTGAGTACGGTAGGAGCGCGCGTGTATACATACGTGAGCACGCCCTCTATGCGCATCCGCTTGCGCGCAAACCCCATGGTCTTTAACGCTTTGCCAATCCGGGTCTCTTTGGCACGATCCATCTTTTGCTTCTCGATAGCCAATGCGCCGCAAGCTACCTGCCAAGTGGTGACCCCCGCGGCCATGTCGGGGCCGGGCGATGCGAGCCACGTCGCGATGGTCTCGCACCACACGTCGACTTCGACGAATTCGACGTGCTCAACCACCGCCAGGCGTTCTGCATCCTTGTAGCAGACCCCCTCGGCACAGAACATTGAAGCCGCTTCAGCCCATAACTGCAGGCGGTCGCGCGCCACACTATCGGGATCGCACATCGTTTCGACGCGCACGGGCAGCCAGCGACGATTTCCGGTTTCGTCAGAAAGAAACTGATCTTTGTTCGTAGTGCCAATAAAGACCAGGCGACGCGGGAAGGTCGTCTTGAACTCTTTGAACTTCGGCACCCAGTTTTCATGGCTGCGGGTAATGAACGCTTTGACGCTTTCGATCTCCCTAGCGCCCATGCCCTGCAGTTCGCCGAGTTCTGCTATCAGGCAGCCGCGCATCCGACGCGACAGGTTGTCGTCTTTTTCACGAAGGTCAACTTCCACATAATGCTCCATGCTTTCCACCATTGCGACCACCAGCGATGATTTCCGCGCGCCTTGGGCGCCGACCAGCACCGGCGCCATGTCGACCTTGCACCCGGGCTGCAAGACGCGCCCCGCGAGCGCTGTCCACAGATACCGCGAAACTGCATGTGTGTAGGGCGTATCGCCAGCGCCGGCGTATGTGGATAGGAACGTCCCGACGCGTTTGACGCCATCCCACACCAGCGATTCGATCCAGAGAATTGCCGAGTCAAATTCGTGTTCTTCAGCGATCGCGTGCACCGCATCGCGAATGGCTTCTTTCGCAACCTCTGCGAAGCCGTGACGGGCGAGCCGGTCACGCAGCCATGTGTAGTCCGCATCGTTGAATTGGCGCCACTCGTCGGTATATGGACGAGCACACATCAATTCGTCTTTAAAAGTGTCGTGGCCGAGTCGAAGGTCACAAATATCCGGCCGACGACATGCTTCCAGCAGGTTGCCAATCGTTGCGAGGATGGTGCCGTCCTTTTTCCGCGTGAAGTGCGGCAGCGAAGTTGCCAGTACGGGCACGTCTTCGAAGCCTTCGGCACTGGGCGCGGCGTGTCGAGGGTCGGCCCATCCGCATGCCCCTGCGCGCGCGAGCAAAGTCCCCACCCCGATACCCTCCAATTTGTATTTGGAGCGTCTCCAACGGTCATCAAATTCACGTTGATCGAACTTCGGGTGACGCCGCGAGAATTCGAGCGCTACTTCAAGGCCGGCTTCGCCTGCGCCATCCTTGATCGCGAAGACGATATCGCGCCATTCATTCCAGTCCTTGATCGCTTGCGGGTGCACCCCATCATTGGGAATGGCAGCCGCCGCGAAGGCGATGATGCTCAACGATGGTTTTGGTCGTTCATCAGGGGCGAGCAGGTCGAATTCGTTGTCGTTTGCCGCGGCCGATCGCTTCGGCGAGGTTTTCACCGGTATTGACGTGATGAACATTTCTTGCAGGTCGATTGGCGTCCCCTCGACGACGATGTACTCATATGGAACACCTTGGACCCGCCCAATATGGAAGCTCTGCGAAAGAGTTGCGCTCTCTACGGCGGCGATGCCGCCTACAGCACCGTTGGCCAGGGATGCGAGGTCTTGCAGCTTGGCTGGGCTGTGAGGAATGCTAAAAGGCAGCAGCGCACGCCAGCGAGGCTTATCGGGCGAGTGGCGGCCCGTCGTGTGCAGGACGGCTGCGACACCGCGATCTCTCAGCCGACGCGCACCTTCTTCGATCGTCACGACTTCGTCGTCGTAGTCCAGTGCTACGCCAGTGATCTCAACCACGTTATCTGTGTGCCTCAGCGATCCTTCGTCTGTGACTACAGAGCCAAAGGTCGCCAAAACTATGAGCGGGCACGAAGCTTTCGTCGGGTAGACGGGAGCGTTCTGCACTCGTCGTGCAAGGTCTGCGAATGACATCTCATACTGGCTCTTGGTCTTTGCAAAATAGTTTTCGAACTTTGTGAACCGGACAGTGAGCTCGCGGCGGCGATCTGGTGCCGTTGTGCTTCGTGATTCGTGCACAAGGCCGAGGGGAGCTTCTTTCTGTTCGCCTGTCATGCCGTGACAGCCTCTGACAGGTATTCGACCTCAGCCGCATTGATGTCGGCCGATGCCCACAAGTCAACAATTTCATTTTCGCCACGGTCGTCCACTAGAAAGCACGCGTCCGGGATCAACTGGCGGGTGAGCAGGATGGGTGTTTCATCGTCGATGCGGTAGCGCATGAGGCCTAGGAACCTCGCCGCCGTCTCTTTTTTGAGGCTGTAGCTGGCGCCGTCGTCGTTGATCGCTTCGCAGCACCCACGATAGGCCACCACGACTTGTGGAAGCAGCGCGTGCTTACGCCTCGCGCCGGACTTCATGAGATTGCGCAAGTCGCGGTGGCCCTCTTCGACGACTTCGCGAAGGCACCGAGTCAGCTCGCGCCGATCGCCATCAATGGTGGACCACAGGTCACGCACCACGCCGAGCCATATCGCCCCCGGCATGCGGTCCACAATTTCCAGCAGTGCGCCGGCGACTGCGAACCTGCCACATAAACGCACAATCTCTTTTCGCTCCCGCCACGTCTTGCAGGTTGCAAAGATCGACGTCGCGGCTGCGTCGATACCGTTAGGGGTGCGCTTGCCGGTGATTGCGAAGTCGGCGGGGCTCACGCTGCAATCCCTTCACCCAGTGCGATAACGCAGCGGTCGAACTTCACGGGCTGCACCCAGTGCCGGCCAGCGATGGTCAGCAGGGCACCGGAGCGCACTAGGTCTTCACGGTGCTGCCTCACATACCAGCGAATTGATTGAATGCCGGGGAAAATGTGTGACGTGCTCCGCTGGTACTCGTCCAGCTTCTGCAGATCGGCGAGCGATGAAGGTGTGGTGATATCCATTGCAAAACTCCTCTAGTGATGACGAGCCTGACAGGGCCCGCACGACACAACGGCGTGTCGTTGAGAGAAGTTTCGCGTCTGTCTGAGCTTTCCACCATCGACGCAAATCGGCTATTTAAATCTAGAGGTGCCTCGGAACATCAATCGCCCCTCCGCGTTGTTGGGGAACATTTTGTAGACGTAAAGGGCATCTGCGCGGTGTCGGTAATAGGCTTTGTGGACGACACCGCCAGTTCCTTGCACTGGGCGCCGCTGCTCGCGTTCTACGTGTGAAACCGCGTCGTCTACTGAGTCTCCGAAATGAACGCGCTCGTGTACCGCATGAGCCGTATCCAAGGTGGCTTCGGCGTGTGCTTCAGTAGCTTGACGCCCCTTCGGTCGCCTCAGCCCCAGCGGGTCAATATGTTCTGTGCGGACTCGCCGACAGACCTCAAGCAGAAAGGTGATGGCGCTCGTATTCAGCGCGGAGCCGCTTGTCAGGATGCATTCGATTGCAGCAAGACTTCCTAGGGCGTCGCGGCGTCCGCCCGACGAAGCCTGCATAAGTGCTCGCCACTGTGCTTGCAGAGCTATATCTTCTTCTGTCATTCAATGCTTCCCAATACACGGTTTACAAGAGCGGCCTTGTGCCCCGTAGCTAAATGGCTATACCGCTTGGTCACCTGAAGCTGCCTATGCCCTAGCAGGTCACCTATCTCGAGTAGTGTTGCGCCGTTTTGCGCCAGCATCGATGCGCAGGTGTGACGTAAGTCATGAAACCGGAAATTTCGCACCTTGGCTGTCTTTAGCGCCTCCTTCCATCGCTCCTCAAATCCGTAGCGCTGCGTCTGGATGCGAGGCGAGGGGAACAGTAGGCCTTCGGGCTTGGCGCCCTTGCCGAAGGCTCTTAGCAGTTCCAGGACGTTTGCTACGAGCGGCAGGGTCTTTGGGTCGCCGTTCTTGCTGCGGCCAACGTAGGCGACGCTGTGCAAGTGGTCGATGTCTTCCCAGCGTAACCCAGTCAATTCGCCCTTCCTTGCACCGGTAGTGAGTGCCATGAGCACCAGCAGGTACAGCCGCGACCAGGGTGATGCGCGGCATGCGTCCAGCACGCGGCCGCGCTCTTCGACGGAGAGGAAACGCGTCTTTTCGTTGTTCTCTGCGCGGCGCTCGACACTGCGGCAAGGGTGAATGAAGCCCTTTGGCGCGATGCGACGCTTGATCGACCAGGTAAAAACGGCTGCGATGCTCGCGCTGTACCTGTTGATAGTGGCCGGTGCGATGGCCTTGCGCTTGGCTTTGTAGATCGGTTGGCCGCAGGCGTCGAGCCCTGCATAGTATGTGGCTGGCTGCTGCGCTAGACCTTCCAAGGCCTCATGTATGTGGTCGTCGGTTACGTCCTGCAAGGCGAGGGCGCCGAGTTTTGCTAGCCACCAAGAAAGGCGCTGCAGCCTAGTAGTGTCTCTGCCGGCGTAGTGCGCCATGTACAGGCAAACCAGCTTGGATACCTGCATGTCCCCGGCCCGCATGGGCAATAAGGGAAGGCCGCCCGCCGTAGCAGGGGCAATGTTGCCAGTTTTCTGTGTGCTGTCAGACACATCAGCGCCACCGGCGGACTTGTTCACGTTTGCCATTTCGAATCTCCTTGCGATTTACGACCCGCCGTTACCGGCGGACTATTCGCGGAGACCTTGAAAGGCCCGTCAACACTAGAGATTTGGCTCCTCGACCTGGGCTCGAACCAGGGACCTACGGATTAACAGTCCGGCGCTCTACCAACTGAGCTATCGAGGAAAACAGCCTCAGATTATAGCGTGGCTTTTTCGGGCTTCCTGGCTGGGGCTCACGCGTCGTCGCATTACAGCGACGCGGTGAACGCAAGCCTCAGCGTACGGGGTGCGCCGGGGAACAGGTAGACGTGGCCGAACTGGTAGGGGGACTCTTTCCAGTAGCTGCGGTCCGCCAGGTTTTCAACGCCTACGGTCCAGCTCGTGTTCACGTTGTTGAGCTTGGTGTCGTAGCGCAGCGCGGCGTCGAAGCGGGTCCACGACGGCAGCTGGATCGATCCGTCGGGCAGCACGTTGCGTCGGCCTTCGTGCGACATCAGCAGTTGCGTGCTCAGGCCAGGCACGGCGGCGAACTGGTAACCGACCAGCGCGCGCACTACCTGGTTGGGCACGTTGGTCGGATGCTGTCCGTTGGCGGCAGGGTCTAACGTGCTGTCGCGACGCTTGGCGTCGATCAGGGTCACGCCCCCGCCAAAGCGCCACGGCCCGGTGGTCCATTGCGCATTGGCTTCGAGTCCGCGGTGCACGGCGCGGCCGTCGTATTGACCGTTGCACAACGCGCCGCTGGCGTCGCAGCTGTCGAGGTTGGTCATCGGCCGCGAGATGTCGAAGTACGCCACTTGCCAATTAAGGGCGCCGTCCGCCACGTTGCCGCCGCCCTTCAGGCCGATCTCCCACTGCTTGGAGGTGAGGGCGGGCAAGGCTTCGCCGGCATTGCTGTACTGCGACGCCCTGTTCGGCACGATCTCCGACTCGACGCCTTTGCCCCAGCTCACATAGCCGAGCAAGCCGGGCTGAAACGCGTAGCTGGCCGCGACCCACGGGGTGGTGATGTTCTGGCTGTACTGCGTCGGGTCGGAGCCGTCGGTGCGCACGCTGCCGCGACTGAGGTGCGTGTAGCGCACGCCGAGCCATGTCGTGAACTTGTCGTTCCAATGGATGGCGTCTTGCACCGTGTACTCGGTCGAGCGCTCGTCGCGATTGGTGTTGGGGATGTCCATCGTCGGGTCGGCCGGCACCACCGCCGTACCGAAGATGTTGCCGGTGCCGACGTAGTTGTAGGCCTGGTCTTCGAACCGGTTGCGCACGCGGCTCTGCAAGATGCCGAAGCCGAGCTCGTGCTTCACGCTGCCGGTCATCACGTTGCCCTTCAGGTTGACTTGGCCGGCGGTCAGTCGACGTCGTTCGTTTTCGCTCCTGAAGTCGTAGAAATCGAAGGTGCCGTCGGAGCAGTAGCGGTCGTAGTTGCCTTCGGCGCTGCAGCCAAAAGCGTAGGCCAGGCGATCGTCGGTCTTGAGGCGCTGCTGGCCGATCTGCGCACTCCAGCGCCAGTCGGCGTTGATGGCCTGCGTGAAGCGAAGGCTGCCGGTCAGCGCATTGAATACCGAGGGTTGGGACCACGGCTGGTTGTTCAGGTTGAGGCGCGGATTCGGCACCGGAGGCAACACGTTGCCGAGCAGGCTGTAGCCGTTCTGGCTCGGCTGCGCCTTGTGGCTGTATTCGATCTCCGCTTCGAACAACGAGTCCGGCGTGATGCGCCAATCCGCCGCGAGCGAAAAGAGGTTGCGGTTGCCGTCCAGGTTGTGCGTAGGCGGCTTCAGGTTTTCGTTGACGGCATTGAGCCGGTAGCCGAACTGCTTGTCGTCGCCAAAGCGGCCGCCGAGGTCGACCGCGCCCAGCACGCTGCCGCGGCTCGTTGTTTCGATACGCACTTCGCGCAGGTCTTGCGATGTCGGCCGCTTGACGACGTAGTTGACCAGCCCGCCGGGGGCGCTGGTGCCGGCCTGGATGCCGCTGGTGCCGTGCAGGATCTCGACGCGCTCCTTGTTGTCGAGCGGAATCGACGTTTCGGCGCTGATGGGCAAGCCCTCGCGCCGGTAGTTGAAGCGGTTGTCCAGCACGAAGCCGCGCACCGTCAGATAGTCCCAGTAGCCGGCCGCGTTGTAGGCATCTGTCACCGACGAATCGAACTTTGTGAGGTCGGCCAGTCGGCGTGCGCCACTGTCCTGGATCTGCTTGCTGCCGATGACAGTTGCGGTGATGGGCAACTCGCGCAAAGGCACGTCGCCGAAGCCGCTGATGTCCGCTTGCACCGGTGCGGTCTGCTCGTTCACGGTGATGGCGGGGAGCGTGGTTTGCGCCTGGGCGCTCGCGGCCGCGATCAGGAACAAAGTGGCCAACGCCTGGGGAACAGGCGCAGTGCGCCATCGGGGGCCAGACTTCTTCTGGGCGGAACTGCGGGTTGCCATGACGTTCTTCCGACGTGATGGCAGGTCGGCTTGCGGAGCTTTCTGCAGACTGAGAGAAGTGCTGCGGCCCTGGACATGCTTCCCTGCGCGAGGATTACCTCAATCAGGTTCAAAGGGACTTTCTCAGTCTCGGCGCAGAAAAGATCAGCGCTTCAACACCCCTAGCGGCCTTGCGCTGGAACGCAAGGTGACCGGATTCTAGCGACAGAAAAGCAAGGGCGAGTCGTGATGCGACCCGCAAGCCCTATCAGAGTTCGACGAGTGTCTTGAAGCCGCCCCAGATCATGCGTTTGCCGTCGAACGGCATCGCCTTCGGGTCCATCATGTCAGCCAGTCGCGGGTCTTTCATGACCTTGGCGTTGACGGCGTCGCGCTGCTTGCGCGAGCTGAAAACGATCCACGAGAAGACGACCGTTTCATCGTCTTTCAACTTCACGCTCTGCGGGAACGACGTGAGCTTGCCGGGCTTCACATCATCGGCGACACACTCGATGGACTCGAGCGCGCCATGCTCTTTCCATATCTTGCCGGCCTTGCGCGCGAGGCGCCGATAGGCATCCAGTTTGGCGGTTGGAACCGGAACGACGAATCCATCGACATAGCGAGCCATGGCAGAACTTTCTGAACGAGGGTTGAAAGGGGAACTTGAAGAGTTACTGGATGGTTGCCGTCATGAGGACGGGGTGGGTGACGAGGAGGGCGATGCCGCGGCCGACGGCGAGGCGGTGCGCAGCCACACCGCGCCGATCACACCGGCCGCCGCCGCGAACAACGCGCCGACCGTAAATGCCTGTCGGTAGCCCGCATTGACGACCCACACCAACGACGTCTCGGAGAACTTGAGATCGGCGCGGATCGAAGGCAGCGCGACATTCACGATGGTCGTGTCGAGCACGATCATCAGCACGCCGAGGCACAGAACCATCAGCGTGAGCCAGCGCTTGCGCGAGTCGAGCGAGCTGCTCATGCGGGGAATGCCGCTCATGTGTCAGTTCGGCGATGTCGGATCGGACAAGCCGGCGTTGACCATCCACGGCGTACCGAAGCGGTCGACCGTCATGCCGAATGCTTCGGCCCAGAAGGTCTTGCCGAAGGGCATGCGCACCTGTCCGCCCTCCGCCAGCGCGTCGAACACGCGCTTTCCTTCGGCGACATCCGGGTAGGTGAGGGTGACGGTAAAGCCCTTCATGCCGTCGTATGGCATGCCGGAACCGTTGTCCGATGCCATCAGCACCTGGCCATCCACCACGAGTCGCGCATGCATGATTCGCTCGGCAGTACCGGGCGGGAATTTGGTGGCGTCGAAGTCGGGCATTTCGGCGTGCGTCACCATCATTTCGAGCTTGCCGCGAAGCGCCTTCTCGTAGAAGCGCATGGCTTCGGCGCAGTTACTTTCGAAGAAGATGTAGGGCTGGATGTTCATGGCGATGCTCCTTGAGTTAGGGAAAAAGATGCGGGGAAATGTTGACGTTGCAGTTGGCGGCGGGCCCTTTTCGTGGAGACGCACTCCATGCACCGGTTCAGCGCGGGTGATCAACACCCAGCAGGGTGTGCAAACGCGTGCTGGTCGTCGTGTACTGCAGCGGGATCGACTTGCCCGGAAACACGATTTCGGCTGCGCCCCAGGCCGCCAGTGTCGCCTCGTGAAACCCGCAGACGATGAGCTTCTTCTTGCCTGGATAGGTGTTGATGTCGCCGACAGCGAACACGCCGCGTTCGCGGGTTTCGAACCTTGCCGTATCGACCGGCACTTGCTTGCGTTCGAGCGCCAGTCCCCAATCGGCAATGGGCCCGAGCCGCGGCGAAATGCCGAGGCAGCCGATGAGCGCATCGAGTGGCAGATCGACTGTTTGCGCGTCGGGTGTCGTGATCCGCAGACGGCGCTCGTCGAACGCAGTCGGTTGACCGACGCTGAAGCCGAGCTTGCCATCGTCTACCAGCATGCGAAAGCGGGCGACGGTGGCTTCTTCGGCCTGAAACCCGTCGCGGCGATGCAGCAGCGTCACGCGTTGCGCAATGTCGATCAGCCGAATGGCGGTGTCGAGCGCAACGTCGTCACCACCGTTCACCACCACCGTCTTGCCGGCAAAGCCAGTCAGCGATTCCGGGTGATAGAAAAGCCGTGTGCCTTCGAATTGCGCGATGCCGTCGATGGCGATGCGCTTCGGCACGAAGGCGCCGACACCGCCTGCAACGAACACGGTTTTCGCCAGAAATGCGGTGCCGTTGGAGGTGCTCAAAAGGAAGCGGTTGTCCGCCTGCCGTTCTAGCGTCGCTACCTGCTCGCCGAAGTGAAACTCCGGCTTGAACGGTGCGACCTGCTGCAACATCGACTGCGCAAGTTGACGGCCGCTGGTAACTGGCGTGCCTGGAATGTCGTAGAGCGGCTTGTCTGCATAAAGGGCCACGCATTGCCCACCCGCAGCAGGCAGCGCATCGACGATGTGGCAGGAGATTTCGAGCAGGCCAAGTTGGAAGGCCTGAAACAGCCCGACCGGGCCGGCGCCGATGATGAGGGCGTCGGTCTCGATCGGCGTGCCGAGAGTGGTCAGCGCACCAGCTCCCCGATCTTGTCGGTCTTGTCTTTCCAGTCGTCGGCGTCGGCCGGCGGCGGCTTGCGCTTGGTGATGCTCTTCCAGCCGTCGGCCAGTGCCAGCTCGGCATTGAGCTTGATGAAAGCCAGCTGGTCTGCCGGCAGGTCTTCTTCGGCGTAGATCGCGTTGACGGGGCACTCGGGAATGCACACCGCGCAATCGATGCACTCGTCCGGATCGATCACCAGCATATTGGGACCCTCACGGAAGCAGTCGACGGGGCACACGTCCACGCAGTCGGTGTATTTGCAGCGGATGCACGATTCGGAGACGACGTGTGTCATGTTCTTTTGAGAGGCAAAGCGATCGGGGAAACCCTGAATTTTAACTGGCGGGTTGCACCAGCACTGCAGCCGAGGTCTTGTTGGTGGCGGTGTCGACCAGCACCAGCGAGCCGAGGGCGCGCGATTGCGAAAACGGCAGCACAGCGAGCGGCTGTTGCAACGCCAGCACGATGTCGCCGATGGCGTTGGCTTCCAGCTGCGCAGTCGGCTCGGATTCGAGCGTCGTGATGTTCACTCGGTCGATGATGCGAGCGACCTTGGCCTTGACCCAGCGATGCCCTTGCAGCGCCCAGTAGATGCGGCCGGCCACCAGCGGTTCATCGTCGAGCCAGGCGACGGTGGCGGTGATTTCCCGCACCGGCTCGAAGGCGTCGGGCGCCAGCAGCCAGTCGCCGCGCGACACATCGAGTTCGCGATCCAACACGATGCCGGCGCTGTGGCCCGCATGCACGGTCTTCGGCTGACGCGTGTGGCTCAGCACCTGCGCAACGGTCGCGGTCTGGTTGCTCGGCAGCACGGTCACGCGCTGGCCGGGCTCGACGTGGCCGCTGGCGACCCGGCCCCAGAAGATGCGGCGGCCTTGCGAGGTGTCGGCCGATGACGAGAACTTTTCGACCCACTGCACCGGAAAGGCAAACGGCACGGCTTCGTCTTGCGCGGTCACCGGCAGTTGCTCTAGCAGTTCGAGCAGGGTCGGACCGCTGTAGCCGCACCAGTCGGCGCGCTCGGTGCAATGCGTCGCGACGTTCCAGCCCTTCAGCGCGGAGATCGGCACGATGGCCGCGACCGCCACACCGGCCGCTTCGGCAAAGCCGTTGATCGCCGACGAGATACGCTCAAAGGCGAGATCGGCATCGTCCATCGCGTCGAGCTTGTTGACCGCGAAGACGATCGACTGCACGCGCAGCAGGTTGCACAGCAGCGTATGCCGGCGGGTTTGCGGCAGCAGGTCCTGCTGGACCACTTCACCGTCGAGCACTTCGCCGGCCCATCCCAGCTTGGTTGCGTCGACCAGCACCACGGCGGCGTCGGCGGCCGAAGCGGCGGTCACCATGTTGCGGGTGTATTGCTCGTGTCCGGGCGCGTCGCCGATGATGAACTTTCGCTTGGCAGTCGAGAAATATCGGTAGGCCACGTCGATCGTGATGCCTTGCTCGCGCTCGGCCGACAAGCCATCGGTCAGCAACGCAAGGTCGGTTTCACCACCGCGCTGCACGCCTGCCAGCTGGTCTTGCAGCACGGTCTTGCTGTCGACCAGCAACCGGCCGATGAGCGTGCTCTTGCCGTCGTCGACGCTGCCGCAGGTAATGAAGCGCAAAGCCGTACCGGTGTCGCCCGCGTGGTTCTGGACTTCGGTCAAGTCAGATGCGAGGGTCGTTGCGTTCATCAAAAGTACCCGTCTTTCTTGCGCTTTTCCATGGAAGCCTCGGACGTCATGTCGTCCATTCGCGTGGCGCCGCGCTCGCTGACATTCACCGTCAGCGTTTCGATGACGACATCACCCGCATCGGCTGCCAGGCTGGCGACCGGGCAGGTGGTCGTGATGTCGCCCACGGTGCGAAAGCGCACGTCGCGGACTTCGACATGCTCGCCGGCGCGCGGCGGCGTGAGTTCGGTCACCGGCACCAGCAGGCCGCGGCGCTCGACCACTTCACGCTTGTGCGTGTAGTAGATCGAAGGCAACTCGACGTTCTCGCGCTCGATGTACTGCCAGACGTCGAGCTCGGTCCAGTTGGAAATCGGAAAGACTCGAAAGTGTTCGCCGGGTGCGTGCCGCGTGTTGAAAAGCGTCCACAACTCCGGGCGTTGATCTTTCGGCTGCCACTGCCCGAATGAATCCCGGTGCGAAAAGATGCGCTCCTTGGCACGCGCCTTTTCTTCGTCGCGCCGGGCACCGCCGATGAGCGCGTCGAAGCGGAACTCTTCGATGGCTTCGAGCAGCGTGACCGACTGGTGCGCGTTGCGCGACTCGCCCGCATGCGCCAGACGCACGGTGCCGCGCGCCATCGAATCTTCGACGCTGCGCACGATCAACTCCGCGCCGAGTTCATTCGCACGGTGATCACGAAAGGCCGTCACTTCAGGGAAGTTGTGGCCGGTGTCGATCATCAGCAGCGGATAAGGAATGCGCCCCGAGCCGAACGCCTTTTCGGCGCACTTCAACAGCACCAGCGAATCCTTGCCGCCTGAAAACAAGAGGGTGGGACGCTCGAAGGCGCCGGCGACTTCACGCAGGATAAAGATCGTCTCTTCTTCGAGCGCATCGAGTTGGGTGTTGGAAAGGCGCGCGGGAGAGTGCATGTCGGGGAGCAGCAGATCGGCTTCGGTACGGGCGTTCATCGGGAGGGGCTGTTCAAGGTTGCGACGTCAATGCGCGAGGTGCAGACCACACTCGCGGTTGTCTTCGCCCTTGGTCGGGTCCACGTAGTCGAAGTTGTTGGGCAGGCCATGCGCCTCGCAGTATTCGTACAGGTCTTTCGACGACCAGTGAAGCAGCGGCGCGAGCTTGATCAAGCCATCCGGATTGAGGCTGACGGGGTCCATTTGTGCACGCACGGCGGTGTCGGTGGCACGCAGTGCGGTGAACCAGACCTTCGGTGCGGTCTCGCGCAGCGCACGCGCGAAGGGCTCCAGCTTCACCTCTTGCGTGAACGCGGCATGGCGCGGGTCGTCCAGCGCGGGCGTCGGGCCGTCCACTGCTTCGCGATGCGCACGCGAACGGCGCGGCAGGTAGATGTGCAGATTGAGCCCCAGCTGCTTTGTCACTTCATCGGCAAATCGGTAGGTGGCCTCGGTGTTGTAGCCGTTGTCCATCCAGATCACCGGCACGTCGGGCTTCGCGCGCGTGACCATGTGCAGGATCACAGCTTCGAAGGGGCGGAAATTGGTGGTGACGATCGCGGGCTGGCCCAGGCCGATCGCCCAGTCCACGAGGCCCTGGGCATTGCGGCCGAGTTCGGCGTTGACATGCTGGAGGTCGAGGTCGAGGTCGGTGTTCATGTCGCGAAATGCGGCGCGGTGTGTATTGCGTCGCCCTGATAGAAGCCTGAGAAACGTTCGAACTGGCGTTGCGCCGCGGAGGCGTCCACGCCTTCTTTCAATACCGCGCTGCTGAAGCCGGTGCGCTCCATTTGCACCAGCTGGTCGATCAGCACGTCGCCGGTGGCGCGGATGTCGCCCTTGAAGCCGAGACGGCGGCGCAGCAAAAAGGCCTGGCTATACGCACGTCCGTCGGTGAACTTGGGGAAGTTGAGGTCGATGCGCTCGACGTCGGCCAGGCACACCTCGATCGCGAGCGGATCGGCATCGTTGGCGAGTTGCATGACCTTGGGGTCGCCGTCGTCGACATGGTCTTCGTTGGCGACGAGCTGCAATGTGTACTTCGTTTGGCTGGAGGCGGTCATGCAGTGGCCTCCACCTTGAAGCGCGCACCGTTGGCCGACGCCTTGAACGGGTCGTGCCCGACGCGGCGCAGCGTGTCGATGAAAGTCTCGCCCGCATTGCGCGTGTCGCGGTAG
Organism: Variovorax sp. LG9.2; assembly: GCF_035018885.1. Taxonomy (NCBI): domain Bacteria; kingdom Pseudomonadati; phylum Pseudomonadota; class Betaproteobacteria; order Burkholderiales; family Comamonadaceae; genus Variovorax; species Variovorax sp. LG9.2. Next base: position 45,867 of record NZ_JASJXB010000005.1, read on the forward strand.
GTGCCGAGCACCGCTTCGATCACCTCCGGCACCTCGGCTGCGGAGAAGGAAGGGCCCACCGCCTTGCCGGCCTGCGGCGTGCCGCTGAGCTTGGAGCCGTCGGAGCCGCCGAGCGAGACCTGGTACCACTCCTTGCCGTCCTTGTCGACGCCCAGGATGCCGATGTGGCCGCTGTGGTGGTGGCCGCAGGAGTTGATGCAGCCGCTGATGTGCAGATCGATTTCGCCGAGGTCGTCGAGCTCGTCGAGGTCTTGATAGCGCTCGGTGATGGCTTCGGCGATAGGGATCGAGCGCGCATTCGCGAGCGCGCAAAAGTCGCCGCCGGGGCAGGCGATCATGTCGGTGAGCAGGCGCACGTTGGCGCTGGCAAAGCCGGCTTCGCGAGCGTTGAGCCACAGCGCATGCAGGTCTTCGGCATGTACCCAAGGCAGCACGACGTTCTGGTCGTGCGTGACGCGTGCTTCGCCGGCCGAGAAGCGGTCCGACAGCTGCGCGATGGTGTCGAGCTGGTCGGCATCCGCATCGCCCGGCGCCTGGTGCAGACGCTTGAAAGACAGCGTGACCGCGCGCAGGGCGGGGTTCTTGTGCGGTGCCACGTTACGTGCCAGCCAGCGTGCGAACTGCACATCGTCGGCCGCGTGCTTTTGCAGGTCGATGGCGGTTTGCTCGGCGCTCTGCAGCACTCGCGTGGCCAACGTCGGCGGGACGAAGGTGGCGGACACGCGGTCGTATTCGGCCTGCGTGATGGTGTGCGGCGCACCGTCATGCTCGACGATTTGCTTGTACTCGGCCTCGACATCGTCGATGTAGCGCTGGCCTTCGGCCTTCACCAGGATCTTGATGCGTGCCTTGTAGATGTTGTCGCGCCGGCCGTAGCGGTTGTAGACCCGAACCACCGCCTCGAGGTAATTCATGATCTGGTCCCACGGCAGGAACTGGCGCAGTACGGTGCCGATGATCGGGGTGCGGCCCATGCCGCCGCCGACCTGAACGCGAAAGCCCAGTTCGTCGGCATCGTTCTTCACCAGATGCAGGCCCACGTCGTGCCAGCCGGTGGCGGCGCGGTCTTCGGTGGCACCGGTGATGGCGATCTTGAACTTGCGCGGCAAAAAGGCGAACTCGGGGTGCAGCGTGCTCCACTGCCGCATGATTTCAGCGAAGGGGCGCGGATCGGCAATCTCGTCGATGGCGATGCCGGCGCGCTCGTCGCTGGTGATGTTGCGAATGCAGTTTCCGCTGGTCTGGATGCCGTGCATGTCGACCGACGCCAGGAGGTCCATCACATCGGCGCTCTTGGCCAGAGGAATCCAGTTGTACTGAACGTTCTGGCGCGTCGAAAAGTGCGCATAGTGCGTCGGCAGTTTCAACGTGCCGAGCTTGCCTTGCGTCTTGAGTGCCGTCTTGTAGACCTCGGCCTCCGGCTCGTCGTATTCGCGCGCGATGCGCGCCAGTACGCGAATTTGCCTGCTCGACAGTTCGCCGTAAGGCACGGCTACGCGGAGCATCGGCGCATAGCGTTGCACATACCAGCCGTTTTGCAAGCGCAGCGGCTTGAACTCGTCTTCGGAGAGTTTGCCGCCTTGCCAGCGTTCCAGCTGGTCGCGGAATTGCGCTGCACGCAGGTGCACGAACTGACGGTCGAATTCTGTGTATTGGTACATCGTGATAAACGTTCTGGGGGCGATCGTGGTGCCACGGTCCGCTGCAACCAGGGAGCCCGGACTTTAAAAGCACGCCTTATGGAAGCAAACTATTTTTTGGTTCGCGCCTTATGCGGATAAGCATATTCTTCAACGCCCATGCGGGTTGCCGGACGATTCGGGGCGCGCTTCGGATAAGAGAGCGACGTGCTGAGGAAAGACTCGGGTAAGGAATCGCGGCGCGCATCGGCACCGGATATTAGCGAGCGCGCGGCAAGGGCGCGGCGAGCGGGTGTCGACAGCGACCGCTGACTGTCGTCAGCGTCTGTCGCTGGACATGGATCGGCGATCGATTGGACAGCGCGCAAAACGGCCTCTCCGGTCGAGTGCCCGATCGAGGCCGATCAAAGCAAGGTGCGCTCTGCGGCGCACCGGCAATTCACTGAAGCGAGGTCGGCGCGAAGTCGATGCGGGGCTGTTCGAAGTCGAGCACGGGTGGCAGCGGGCGGCGGTCGAGCACGCGGGAACTCAAGCGGCGCTGCAACGCGGTGGTGCCCGCCATCAGTGCCAGGCCGTGGCTCGGCAGCGGGCCTTCGGCGGCAGCGACCGCACGACAGGCTGCACCGTCCTGGCGCTGCAGGATCCAGTAGTAGTGGCCAGGAATGGGTTCGTCGACGATCAGGGCTACTCGGTCGGTGTTCACGTCTTGGTCCTTTCGGGGGCGTTCAGGAAGAACATCGGTTTTAGTTCTGCCGTCCGAAGGGGACAAGCGCATTAGTTCACATTTAGTAACTATTGCAATATTTGGAGAGGATTGCATGTGTAGCGCTCAATGAAAAAGAGGCCGAAAGGCCTCTTTTTTTCGCTATCGCTTCAAGCGACGTTCATGGGGGGCAAGTGCCGCCGGGCGAAGCCGCAATCGCACCCCGAAGTGCAGCCACGTTTGGATTGGTGTCGTCGTTCGGGTTCGTTGTATTACGTGTGTAGGTGCAGCCATACGCCGGTGCGGCGACAGTTGCCGCGGTCACCACATCGTCGCCGCCTGGCTTCACGCCGTCACGTTCCCACTTGATCATTGCGTCGAAGGTTTCGGCCATTTCCGCAGTGGTGAAGTCGCAATGCGAAGCGCCGCGAACCGCGCGCTGTACCAGCCATGTGCTGTTGCCGTTGGCCGCCACGCGCTGCTGGTAGATCTGCTCCATGCTGAAAGGCACGTAGAAATCGCCGAGCGTGTGGAGCGTGACCACTGGAATCTTGAACTGCCCGTTGGTCTTCGGAATCCAGCGCAGGCCGTCGGTGCGAAGCCGGTTGGCGTCGACCGCCGCGGTCAGCTTGAGTGCCGAAGCGTTGAGCGTTGTCGAGCCTGCCGCGTCGCCATCGATCGTGTAGGTCAAACGGTTGGTGTCGATCACGCTCTTGTTCAGGATGCCGTTGATGGTGCCGTCGCCGCCAAAGACGCCGATGACGATCGGGAAGGTACCGCCGTAGGCGAAGCCCACCGCAGCGATCGGACGCTCGCCACCGGTCAGGTTTTTCACCACGCTCTGGTACTTGACGCCGACACCCGCGGTTGCGGTCACCGGAGCGGTTGGGAAGCTGGGGGTGAACAGCGTTCCAACCACCTGCGCAGAAATGTCGGTCCAGTTGAGGAACGGATATTTCGGCAAGCTCGCTTCGACCTGCGCAGTCACCTGCGCGCCGGCAAAGTAGTCGAACAACTCGGTGTCGCCCAGCACGCCGCACATCGGCGCGGCGCCGTTGTACTTGACCTTGTTGTTTTCGGTCGCATAGGCCTCGTCTTCAATGGCTGCCGCAGTGATATGGCCGCCCATCGACACGCCCGTGATGTAGATCTTGCTCGGCGCGGCAAGCGTGCGATTGTTGGCCGCAGCGATCTTGTTGAACCCGAGCGCCAAGGCGTTGGTGTCTTCGATGCCGGCGCGCACGTCGTAGAAGTTCTTGCTGTAGCTCGACGCGGCCCAGGCGTATCCGTTCTGGATCAGGTAGCGCCGGATGCCCGGATTGTCGACAGTCAGTTGATTGCCTTGACCGCGGTAGCCGTGCGCATACATGACCAGCTTGCCGTTCCAGTTGGCCGGCACCTCGACGCGATAGAGCGCACCGCCGAGCACGCCTTGCCAGCGGCTGGTCGTCGTGTTGACGACCGTATCGGACGGGTCCACCACGAGCGCAGCAAAGGTCGTCGCGGCTGCATCGGCGGGCGAGGGTGCAAACGAAGTGCGGCTATCTTGCAGGCGCTTCTCCTCGGGGGCCGGTGCAGGGGCAGGTGCGGGCGCAGGGGCCGGTGCGGGTGCAGGCGTTGGCGCTGCTGCGATGGGAAGGGGACCGTTGTAACCACCACCGCCGCCGCCGCCGCAAGCGGCAAGGGACAGCGTTGCAATGACGAGAAGCGGGATGCGCTTTTTGCTCATGAATGTCTCCGTACTTTGTGTTGTTGTGCCGTTCGGCGGGGTGAGCGTATGGCGCACCAAAATCAACGGAGCAGGGACTTTCCCTGAGGTGGTATCGCGCGCGCGACAACGCGGCGGAGTCGGCCTTTCGTCCTACGAAACTTTTATCGAACCCTTACGTGGTCTGCCTGAAAAATCAGTGCCGGCGGCGCGTCACGACGACCGTTGCTGTCATTCCTTCGTACGAGTCGGGCGCGCCGAACCAACTGCCGGCAATGGGCGCAGCTTGGGACGGATCGCGCGCCACTCCGACTCGGATCAACTGCGCGCTGCCCATCAGATTGTTGGTCGGGTCGTAGGCGACCCAGCCCGCGCCCGGAAGGTACGCGTGAAGCCATGCGTGCGTAGAGCCGGCTCCTGTGGTGGCGCTGATACTGCCGGCCGCCGGACCCGCTGCCGCCGCCTCGATGGCGCGCGAGTCGAGCGCTGCGTCGTACAGATAGCCCGACACGAAACGCGTCGCCACGCCCAGCCGCCGTGCCGCCTCCATCATCAACAGCGCGTAGTCGCGGCAACTGCCGCTGCCGAGCTGGAGCGTTTCGAGCGGCGTCTGCGTGCCTTCTTCATCGCGCGCTGCATAGGTCAGGCTCTTGCCGATGTGCGCGTTCATGCGCGCCAGCACATCGCGCGTGCTGTTGGGTGCGTCGGTCTGCAAAAACTGGTGCGCCCAGCGAATCAACTCGCCTTGCGGGTCGTCGTGGTGCGGACGCAGGTAATGCTCGAGGTCGAGCCGGTCCTGGACCGAATAGGCAAAGGGCAGGAACTCCGCCGCCGGGTGCAGCACCAGCTGGTCAAGCAGCGACGGCACCTGTTCGATGGTGAACGAGCAGACGATCTTTAGTTCGGTCGCCTCTCCCAGCGGCTGCACCAGCGCAACCGAGTTGGAATGCGGGTCTTGAATCAGCCGGATGTTGGCGCCGAGGCTGACCTTGAGGTCGGTCGCCAGCACACGCAGATCGTGGCTGTCGCGCGGGCGGAACATGATCCGGTGCAAGCCGAAGGTGACGGGCTTGTTGTAGCGGTAAGTGGTGGTGTGGGTGATGTCGTAGCGAAGGGCCATCCCGCATTCTCACGCTACACCCTCAGTCCTTGACCGGCTTGGCGAGGCGCCGTGTGTCGAGCGCCCTTGCCAGCGTCGTCGGCAAAGGAAGTGGCTCGCCGTGCCAGTGGGCTGCGAGGAGTTCGGCGCAGAGGGCGGAGAAGGTGAGGCCGCGCGAGCCCATCGCGGTGCTGACCCAGACGCCGGGCCAGCCTGCTTCATCGAGCGGGCCGACGAGCGGGCGGCGGTCGGACGAGGCGCAACGGATGCCGACCCATGCGTTGGCTGCGGCGACGTCGAGCGATGCTGCGGCGCCTGGGTGCAGGCGCGTCAGCCGATCGCTGTTGCGTTCGGTGTCCGATGCGTGCGGTTCCAGATCGACGCTGTCGCGATCGAAGGTGGCGCCGGCAAGCCAGAGCGAACCGGTTGCTTCGGCATCGGTTGCCGGCACGCGCGCGATCAGATGACCGTCGCCGTTGATTGGCATGTCCGGCAGATCGGCATCGTGTGGCGCGTGGCCCCATGCAACTTGGCCACGCACCGGTTGCAAAGGCAATGCAGGCGCGAGGGTGCGGCTGTCGATGCCGGCCGCGATGACCACGCGATCGGCCTCGACCAAGATGTCGCCGCTCGCATCGACGAGGCGCCAGGACGCGGCGTGGCGCACGAGTCGCTCCACGCGCGCTTCGTACCTCACGGTGATTGGAGGCTGGTTCAGCCACGCTTCGACCAGGCTCCTCGGGCGCACCCACGCAGCGCGCGCATGCCAGAGTGCCGGCGCATCCGCAGGGAGGCCACTCAGCTGCAGGCGTTCGACATCGGCTGGCCATGACTCGCTCGGCCCTGCCGCTTGCCACGCGGCAGGCACCCTCACATCGCCATCCGAGCGTCTCTCGATCACGCCCGTGCCCCGCCAATCGACACCCGCTTCGAGCAAACGTTGCAACTCGATCCAGGTGGCGCGAATGCCCGCTCGGGTGAGGCGGGAGAGCAGCGCATCGTCTGCCGACACGTGGGGTGCGAGCAGCCCGACCGGCAAGCCGGACGCGCCGGCCGCAGAACCACCGCCCGCATCCAGCACGGTGACGCGCCAGCCACGCCGCGCCAGGCTCGCTGCCACAGCGGCACCCGCCAGGCCCGCGCCGATGACCGCGCAATGCCCCGGCAGCTCGACCCGTACCGGCAAGGGATCGCGTCGCCGCACGGTCCATGTCGGCGCGAACGTGCCCGCAAGGCAGTCCCGCTTCGGCGGCAGACCGATGCGTTTGCCGACCGTGAATCCGCACTGCGCCAGCGCATCGCGCACCGCCCGTGCGATCGTCCAGGTCGCGACGCCGGTGCCTTGCCGCGCGAACCGCGCCACCTGCTTGAGCGTGTCGGCCGACCACATCTCGGGATTGCGCTGCGGACTGAAGCCATCGAGAAAGATGCTGTCGGCCTCGAAGCGCTGCGCCCGCAGCATCGGCTGGGCGTCGCCGACGCAGAGCGTGAGCGTGACCTTACCGTCGTCGAACGTGAGCCGATGAAAGCCGGGCAGCAGGCCGTGCCACTGCGCTGCGAGCGCTTCGGCCATGCCGGCCAGTTCCGGGTATGCCGCTGCGGCGCGAACCAGATCGGCCGGCGCCACCGGGTGCGCCTCGATCGAGACGAAGTGCAGCAGGCGCGGGCGATGCTCGTCTGCGCGCCACGCGTGCCAGGTCGTCAGAAAGTTGAGACCCAGGCCGAAGCCGGTTTCGAGAATCGCCCATTGCGGCCGATCGGCCCACGCCTCGGGCAGGCCGCAGCCACCGAGGAACACGTGGCGCGACTGCGCCAGCGCACCGGTTTCCGTGTGATAGATGTCGTCGAAGCGCTCGCTGCGCGGAACGCCGTCGGCACGCCAGTCGACCGGTTCGGTCATGCGACGGGCGCGCCGGAGATTGCGGTCAGGCGGTGGGAGGGGTATAGCCCTGAACCACGTCGGCACCATCGCCAAAGAAGTGCTTTTCCATCTGGCGCTTCAAGTATTCACGGGCACGTTGGTCGGCCAAATTGAGCCGGTTTTCGTTCACCAGCATGGTCTGCTGCTTGAGCCACGCCGCCCATGCCTCTTTGCTGACGCTCGCCCAGAGGCGCTTGCCGAGATCGCCCGGGTAAGGCGGAAAGTCGAGGCCTTCGGCTTCCTTACCGAGCTTGACGCATTGGACCATTCTTGCCATTTGGGGTGCCTTCGGGGGTGGTTGGGTCGCGCGGAGCGCCCTTAGTTGATTTCGTTATTTAGAACTGAGAACTCAGTCGTTCCAGTTTCTATATGCCGGTTCCAGAATCCGCAGCTTCACCGATATGCCTGTGAGCAGCACAACCATGAAATTTCGCCGCGACTTTATCAAGCTTTCCCTCGGCGCTGGCCTGGCCAGCGCGTTCACCCTCGCTGGCTTGACGGCATCGCCCGCCTTCGCGCAGGGCGCGGCACCGGTCACGCTGCTCAACGTGTCTTACGACCCGACCCGCGAGTTGTACGTCGACTACAACAAGGCTTTCGCTGCGTACTGGAAAACCAAGACCGGCCAGGACGTGACCATCAAGCAGTCGCACGGCGGCTCGGGCAAGCAGGCGCGATCAATCATCGACGGCATCGACGCCGACGTGGCGACGCTGGCGCTTGGCGGTGATATCGATGCACTCGTCACGCACGGTGGACTGGTCAAGGCCGACTGGCAAAAACGCCTGCCGCACAACTCGGCACCGTATACATCGACCATCGTGTTCCTCGTCAAGAAGGGCAACCCGAAGGGCCTGAAGGACTGGGACGACCTCACCAAGCCAGGCGTGCAGGTGATCACGCCCAACCCCAAGACATCGGGCGGCGCGCGTTGGAACTACCTCGCGGCATGGGAGTTCGCCAAGCGCAAATACGGCAGCGAGGCCAAGGCGCAAGAGTACGTCGCCAACCTCTACAAAAACGTCCCGGTGCTCGACACCGGCGCACGCGGTTCGACCATCACGTTCGTGCAGCGCGGCGTGGGCGACGTGCTGCTCGCCTGGGAAAACGAAGCCTTCCTCGCGTTGAAGGAATTCGGCCCCGAGAAGTTCGAGATCGTGGTGCCTTCGATCTCCATCCTGGCCGAGCCCAGCGTGACCGTGGTCGACAAGGTCGTCGACAAGAAGGGCACGCGCGCCGTCGCCGAGGAATACCTCAAGTACCTGTACTCCGACGAAGGCCAGGACGTGGCCGGCCGCAACTTCTATCGCCCGACATCGGAGAAGGCCAAGGCCAAGTACGACAAGCAGTTTCCCAAGCTGACTTTGGTAACCATCGACGATGCTTTCGGTGGTTGGGCCAAAGCTGACAAGGCGCACTTTGCCGACGGTGCGTCGTTCGATCAGATCTACACGGCTAAGCAAAAGTAGCCGAGCAGAAGCAAGCAGGCGCGGCAATCCCAGCCGCCTCTGCACCGATCCTTACAGATGTCTCGCAACGCCGCCCAAGCGCGGTGCGGGACTGCCTTTGCCTGAAAGAAACCGACCCATGACAACCACCGTTTCCATTCCGCGTCGCCGCCTGGTGCAGGGCGTGGCAGCCGCCATCGCGTTGCCGTCGTTCGCCGCACTCGCGCAAGCGCCGTCGCGCCAATTTCGCATCGGCAACCAGAAGGGCACGCTCAACATCCTGAAAGGCCGCGGCACGCTCGAAAAGCGGCTTGCGCCCTTGGGTGTTTCGGTCAAGTGGACCGAGTTCAATGCCGGCCCGGTGCAGCTCGAAGCGCTCAACATCGGCTCGATCGACTTCGGCGATGTCGGTGAGGCGCCGCCCATCTTCGCGCAGGCGGCAGGCGCACCGCTGGCCTACGTCGCTGCCACCGTGCCGCGGCCCGGTGCAGAGGCCGTGCTGGTGCCGAAGGGCTCGACCATCCGCACGGCCGCCGATCTCAAGGGCAAGAAGGTCGCGCTCAACAAAGGCTCGAACGTGCACTACTTCGTCGTCAAACTGGCCGAGAAGGCGGGCCTGAGCTACGCCGACCTCAACCTCGTCTTTCTGCCGCCGCCCGATGCGCGTGCCGCCTTCGAAAAAGGCTCTATCGATGCGTGGGTGATCTGGGACCCGTTCCTGGCCGCCGCGCAACAGTCGCTCGACGCGCACATCCTGGCCGACGCGAGCGGCGTGGTGGGCAATCGCGGCTATTACTTCTCGTCGCTCGACTACGTCGCCAAGAACGCCGACGTGCTCGCCATCGCGACCGAAGAGCTCAACAAGATCGACGTGTGGGGCGCCGCGAACAAGGGCGAACTCGCGACCGAACTGTCTGCGCTATGGGGCTTGCCGAAGCCGGTCGTCGATGTGTCGGTGGGCCGCGCCGCCTACGGCATCGGCCCGATCACCAAAGCCATCCTCGGCGAGCAGCAAAAGATCGCCGACACCTTTTTCGAGCTGAAGCTGATCCCCAAGAAGATCAACGTGCTCGAAGCCGCGTCGGTCAACCTCGCGTGAAGACGGAATCGATATGACGATGCAAATTTTCTGGTTCTTGCCGACCCATGGCGACAGCCGCTACCTCGGTACGGCCGAAGGCGCGCGGGCCGTCGACCTGGACTACCTGCAGCAAGTGGCCGGCGCGGCCGACAGCCTTGGCTACGAAGGCGTGTTGATCCCGACTGGCCGCTCGTGCGAAGACCCGTGGGTCATCGCTGCCAGCCTGATCGGCTCGACCAAACGCTTGAAGTTTCTCGTTGCCGTGCGCCCCGGTTTGCATCAGCCCAGCCTGGCCGCGCGCATGGCCGCGACCTTCGACCGGCTCTCCGGCGGGCGGGTGCTTGTCAACCTCGTAACGGGCGGCGACCAGTCCGAGCTCGAAGGCGACGGCGTGTACCTCGACCATGCCGCACGCTACGAACAGTCGGCCGAGTTCATTCGCATCTGGCGCGAGATCATCACCCGCAGCCACGACGGGCAGAGCTTCGACTACGAAGGCAAGCACTTGAGCGTGAAGGGCGCCAAGCTGCTGTTCCCGCCCACGCAGAAGCCGTATCCGCCAGTGTGGTTCGGTGGCTCGTCGGCGGCGGCGCACGAGCTCGCGGCCGAGCAGGTCGATACGTACCTCACGTGGGGCGAGCCGCCTGCAGAGGTCGCAAAGAAGCTCGCAGACGTCAGGGCCCGTGCGGCGCGCAAGGGTCGCACCGTCAAGTTCGGCATCCGGCTGCATGTAATCGTCCGCGAGACCGACGACGAAGCCTGGCGCGCGGCCGAGTCGCTCATCAGCCGCGTCGACGACGCGACCGTGATCAAGGCGCAAGCGGTGTTCGCCAAGATGGATTCCGAAGGTCAGCGCCGCATGGCCGCGCTGCATGCCGGCGGCGCGAAACGCACGCGTGCCGACCTGGAGATTTCGCCGAACCTGTGGGCCGGCGTCGGACTGGTGCGTGGTGGTGCGGGTACTGCACTGGTGGGCGATGCGAAGACCGTGGCCGCGCGCATCGAGGAGTACGCGGCGCTCGGGCTCGACAACTTCATCCTGTCGGGCTATCCGCATCTGGAAGAGGCGTATCGCTTCGCGGAACTGGTGTTTCCTTTGTTGTCGCGTCGCGCTCAGACGCAGCTCGGATCACGCCTTGCCGGTGGCTCGCTGACCGGACCGTTTGGCGAGGTGGTCGCCAATCTCGACGCGCCATCGCGTTTGCAATCGCAAAGCTAAAAATGTCGCACCCCCCAAGTCTTCGTGCACTGCGTGTCGCTTCGCCAACCCCCTTGCAGGGCGCAACACCAGCAGCCCGGGGAAGCCGGGTACGCGGTATTCAACGCATCTCCGAATTCGCCGGCGCCGTGGCACAACGACTGATTCCCTGGCTGGTGCCGGTCACTCTCATCGTGGTCTGGCAGATCGCCTCGTCGCTCGGCTGGTTGTCGACGCGCGTGCTGCCCGCGCCACTCGCCGTGCTGCAGGCCGCGTGGACGCTGGCCGCATCGGGCGAGTTGTGGACGCACGTCAAGGTGAGTGCCGGCCGCGCACTCGGTGGGCTCGCCATCGGCGGCAGCCTGGGCCTCGGGCTGGGCCTGCTCACCGGTTCGGTCAAGTTCTTCGAGACACTGCTCGACTCGACCATCCAGATGGTGCGCAACATCCCTGCGCTGGCATTGATCCCGCTCGTCATCCTGTGGTTCGGCATCGACGAGACGGCCAAGCTGTTCTTGATCTCGGTGTCGGTGTTCTTTCCGATCTACCTCAACACTTTTCACGGCATCCGCAACGTCGATCCGCAGTTGATCGAGATGGGCCGCACCTATGGCCTGACCCGCTGGCAGCTGTACCGCGAGGTGATCCTGCCGGGCGCGCTGTCGTCGATCCTGGTCGGCCTGCGCTTTTCGCTCGGCTTGATGTGGGTGATCCTGATCGTGGCCGAAACGATCTCGGCGCAGTCCGGCATCGGCTACCTCACGATGAATGCCCGCGAGTTCTTGCAGACCGACATCGTGCTGGTCGGCATCCTTCTTTATGCGCTGCTGGGCAAGGCTGCCGATTTGTTCGCGCGCGGGCTGGAAAGCTGGTGGCTGAGATGGCATCCGGGTTACCAAGCCAAGTGATCGAGCCACAAACCATGACCGCATCTTTTTCATTTACGCGCAGAAGCGCACTCGGCACGCTGGCAGCACTCGCTGCAGCTGCATCTGCATCGACATCGGCATTTGCGCAAACCACATCCGCCACGGTCCGCATCGGCTATCAAAAGTCGTCGACGTTGATCGTCGTGCTCAAGACCCAGGGCACGCTGGAGCGTCGGCTGGCGCCACTGGGTGTCAGGGTCAGCTGGCACGAGTTCACCAGTGGCTTGCCGCTGCTGGAAGCGCTCAATCTCGACAACCTCGATGTCAGCGCCGACGTGGCCGACACGGTGCCGGTGTTCGCGCAGGCGGCTGGCGCCAAGCTGACTTTCGTAGCGCAAGAGGCGCCGTCGCCGGCGGCGCAAGCCATCGTTGTCCGGGCCAATTCAGCGGTCAAGTCGGTGACCGATCTCAAGGGCAAGAAAGTTGGTTTCGCAAAAGCGGCCGGCGTGCACTACCTGCTGATCGCCGCGCTCGCCAAAGCCGGCCTGTCTTTCAAGGACATAGAGCCCGCCTACCTCACGCCGGCCGATGGCCGCGCCGCCTTCGAGAAGGGCGCGATCGACGCCTGGGTCGTGTGGGACCCGTTCCTCGCCGCCGCGCAGCAGCAGTCGTCCGTGCGGGTGATTGCCGATGGCACCGGCATCGCGTCTTACCAGCGCTACTACCTGGCCGCGACGCGCTTTGCAGACGCGCGACCCGATGTGCTTGAAGTGCTGTACGTCGAGCTCGAAAAGGCCGGCAAATGGGTAAAGCAAAGCCCGAAAGAAGCGGCGGCCTTGCTGGCGCCCGTGTGGGGCATCGATGCCGCCATCGTCGGACGCGCGAATGGCCGTCGCAGCTATGCCGTGCGCCCCTTCGTGCCCGAGCTGCTGACGGAACAGCAACGCATCGCCGATGCGTTCTTCGCCGAAAAGCTGTTGCCGAAAAAGCTCGATGCACTCGATGTGCCGATCTTCAAACCAAGGGGTTGAGATGAATGCAAGAACCAATGCTGGCGGCGTGCGGCTCGAAATCCGTGGCGTGCACAAGCGCTACGGCGCGCGTGAAGTGCTGCGCAATACACAGATCGACATCGCGCCTGGCCAGTTCATCGCCATCGTCGGGCGCAGCGGTTGCGGCAAGAGCACGCTGCTGCGGCTGGTCGCTGGACTGGAGCCGGCCTCGGACGGCACGCTCAGCACCAACGGCCGAAAGATCGACGGGCTGCACGAGGACACCCGCATCATGTTTCAGGAGGCGCGTCTGTTGCCGTGGCGTCGCGTGCTCGACAACGTCACGCTCGGGCTGCCAGCGGCCTTGCGCTCGCGCGGCCGCGAAGTGCTGGCGCAGGTCGGGCTGGCCGATCGGGAGCACGAATGGCCGGCGCGCCTTTCAGGCGGGCAGCGGCAGCGCGTCGCATTGGCGCGCGCGCTGGTGCATCACCCGCGCTTGCTGCTGCTCGACGAGCCGCTGGGCGCGCTTGACGCGCTGACCCGCATCGAAATGCACCGGCTCATCGAGAACCTGTGGCAGCAGCATCGATTTACCGCGCTGTTGGTCACGCACGATGTGCAGGAGGCGGTGGCGCTGGCTGATCGCGTCATCCTGATCGAAGACGGCCGCATTGCGCTGGACGAGAACATCGCGCTGGCCCGGCCGCGCTCGCAGGGCGACCCGGCGTTTGCAGCCATCGAGAAACGCATCCTCGATCGCGTACTGCAAAAGCCCGATGCAGAGATCGCCGAACCGTCGGATCCGGCCAACGACACGCGCTGGGCCGATGGTCCAGCGCACGCGCTCAGGTGGGCTGTCTAGCCCCGGCGTTCATTCAATTTCCAAGGAGTCTTTCATGTCCATTCAAGCCATCAACGTACGCAACCAGTTCAAGGGAAAGATCAAGGAGATCATCCGCGGCGACGTGGTGTCCGAGGTCGATGTCGAAACGGCCTGGGGCATCGTGACCTCGGTCATCACGACGCGTTCGGTCGACGAACTGCAGCTCAAGCCGGGTTCCGATGTGGTGGCGCTGGTGAAGTCGACCGAGGTGTCGATCGCCAAGCTCTGATGCGCAAGACGGTCTGTCATTCGCGGGCTACTCCGCTTTGATGCCGACCGCTTTCACGATCTGCGCATAGCGCCCGTATTCCGCGGCGACCTGCTTCTGAAACTCGCGTTGCGGTTGGCCGGTCGCTTCGATACCCTGCGCCGCCCACTCGGCGCGCACCGTAGGAGACTGCACGATGCGACCGGCGTCGGCAGCAATGGCATCGATCACGACCTGCGGCGTGTGCGCCGGCGCGAACAGGCCGAACCACGTCCCTGCGCGATAGCCCGCATAGCTTTCCGCAACGGTCGGCACGTCGGGCAGCAATGCATGCCGACGCTCGCCTGTGGAACCCAACGCGACCAGCCGACCGGTGCGGATGTGCGGCAGCGCCGGCCCGACCGCGATGAACATCACGTCGACCTGGCCGCCCAGCACGTCCTGCAAGCCCAGCGGCCCACCGCGGTAAGGAATGTGCGTCGCATAGATGCCGGCGCGCGCCTTCAATATTTCCATGGCCAGCTGCTGCGGACTGCCATTGCCGGCCGAAGCGAAGTTGTAGCGGCCGGGCTGCGCCTTGGCGGCACGCACGAAGTCGGCGAGCGAATAGAAACCGGTCTTCGGATTGGCCACCAGCACGAAGTCGATCTGGCCGAGCGAGACCACCGGCAACAGATCGCGCTGTGCGTCGTAGGGCAGGTCGTGCTGGATGTTCGGCAGGATGGTGATCGGCCCGTCGGCACCGACCAGCAGGCTGTAGCCATCGGCCGGGGACTTGGTCAACGCGTCGGCCGCGAGGATTCCGGCGGCGCCGGCGCGGTTGTCCACGACCACGGGTTGCTTCCACTGCTCGGCGAGTCGCATCGCGAGCGAGCGCGCCAGCACGTCGGGTGAACTGCCGGGCGTGTTGGCGACTGTGATGTGGACGGCCTTGGTCGGGAAGGTCTGCGCCTGGACGGGGAGAGCGAGCGTTGTCGTTGCGAATGCGAGCGCAAGTGCGGAGGCGAAGGTTGCGAGCTTCGTGAGGACAGGTTTGAAGACAGGGTGAGCGCGCATCGCGGAGCCTTTGGTCGAAGAGAGCAAAGGGCGCGATTCTCGTGGTGCGAGAGCGATCGGCAAACGACCGTTTCGTCAGATGCATAGTTGCCAGCGGCATAAGCAGAGGCAGAGGCAGAAGCAGAAGCAGCGGCAGCGCCCTTCGATTGGCGTCAGATCACCTTGAAATGGTGCGTGCCATCGCGTGCGAGTTGCGCGACCAGGCCGTACTCCCAATCGAGATATGCCTGCATGGCTTCGGGCGGCGCATCGGTGCCTTCGTAGGGGCGTTGGTAGCGATGCGGGTTGGGCGCAGGGCGGGCGGCGGCTGCATCGAACGGCGGGCCGGCTTCACTGAACGCGTCTGCCGCAGGCGCAGCGACCACGTAGACATCCCAGCCCATTTGCGCGAGCCACGAAGCAGTCATGGGCGCACGCACACCGTCGTCGTCGGCCAGCACGATGCGGGCACCGCGCACCGGCACGTGGTGGTCGGTTTCCTGCACCAACTGACCGCCGGGTGCGCTGGCGAAGGTCGGCAGGTGCGCTACGGCATATTCCTCGGGGGTGCGCACGTCGAATCGATAGAGCGTGCGGTCGAGTGTTTCGAGCGAGTCGATGGCATCGAGCGAAATCCGGCGCACGCCAGCGCGATCGGCGACGCGCCTCGCGTCTGCGCGGGCCTGCGCGCGATGCGCATCGCTGACCACGTCTGGCGCTCGTCTCTGCGCGCCCTGGTCCAACACCTGGCCGGCCAGCTTCCAGCCGATCGTCCCGTTGCGCAGCGCGGTCACCGGATTGGGAATGCCCGCATTCACCAGCGACTGCGTGCCGATGATGCTGCGCGTGCGTCCCGCGCAATTCACGATCACGCGCGTGGCCGGGTCGGGCGCCAGTTCGCGCACACGCAACACCAGCTCGGCACCCGGCACGCTGGTCGCGGTCGGGATGCTCATGGTTTGGTACTCGTCGAAGCGGCGCGCGTCGAGTACGACGACGTCGGCTTTCGCGTCGATCAGCGCCTTCACTTCTTCGGCGGAAAGCGAAGGGGTGTGGCACTCGTGCTCGACGAGTTCACCGAACGATTTGCTTGGCACGTTGACATCGCGAAACAGCTCGCCGCCGGCATTGCGCCAGCCGTCGAGGCCGCCTTCGAGTCGATGCACTTGCGTGTAGCCGAGAGCGCCGAACCGGCCGGCGGCGTCTGCCACCAGGTCTTCGCCGTCCTGTTCGCCGTACAGGACGATGACGGTGTCGAGTCGTGGGATACGCCGCTTCGCATCGGCTTCGATGCATGCGAGCGGCAGGTTCGCCGCCCACAGCGGATGTTCCTGCGCGAAAGGATGTTCTTCGCGCAGGTCGAGCAAGGCAATCTCGTCGCGTGCCATCAAGCGGGCGCGCACCTGTTGGAAGGTGAGTACGTCAGTAGGGGTGTCGGACATGCCCGAAGTATCGCCAGGATTGCATCGTTCCGCGGCGTGCCTATTTGACCTGCTGCTTCTCGAGCTTGCGCGCCAGCGTGCGGCGGTGCATTCCCAGCCGCCGCGCGGTCTCGGAGATGTTGAAGCCGGTCTGTGCCAGCGTCTCGTGAATGCGCTCCCATTCGAGCGTCTTGATCGACGATGAGCGGTTGGTCAGTTCGACTTCGGCATTGCCCGCCGCTCGGCCGAAGGCGGCCTCGATGTCATCGGTGTTCGACGGTTTCGCCAGGTAGTAGCAGGCGCCGAGCTTGATGGCCTCGACGGCCGTCGCGATGCTGGCAAAGCCGGTCAGCACCACGATCAGCATGTCGGGGTCGTGCGCATGCAGTGCGCGAACGCAGGCCAGGCCCGATGCTTCGCCGTTCAGCTTGAGGTCGACCACGGCGTAGCCGGGCGTTCGGCCCGACGTTTCTTCGTTGCCCTCCTGACCATCGCCTTCCACCAGCGCAAGCGCCGAATCGAGGCTCGTCGCGAGCATCACAGCGTAGCCGCGCCGCTCGAACGAGCGGCCGAGCGTCCGGGCGAAGGCGGCGTCGTCTTCGATGATGAGCAGCAGGCGTTCAGTTTCCATCTTCATCGTCCTGATCTTCTTCGTCTTCTTCTTCGAGGGTGATCGCTGCCAGGGGCAAGGTGATCGTCACCACGGCACCGCCTTCGGGCCGGTTGCGCGCCACCACGCTGCCACCCAGCGTGCGCGCCACGTTGACGACGAGGAACAGCCCGAGTCCGCCGCCGGTACGTCCCTTGCTCGACTGGTAAGGCTTGCCGAACTGGGCCAGCATTTCTCGCGGGAACCCGGGACCCGCATCGGTGACCGTCAACGTCAACGCGTTGGCTTCGACATCGTGCATCACGTCCAGGCCCACGCCATGCGGCGAAGCCTCGATGGCGTTGTCGAGGACGTTGCACACCATCTGCTTCAGGGCCGAGTCCGACACCATCGGCATGTCGGGCGCGAAGAGGTTGCGGTAGACGAAGACGCGGCTGTTGCGCGTGGTGCGCCACTCTTCGGCCAGGTCGTCGAGGAAGGTGCAGATGGTCGTCTTAACGGACGACTCGCCACGCGCTTCGCCGGCCGACAGCAGGATGCCGCTCACGATGGTCTTGCAGCGCTGCACCTGTGCCTGCATTTCGCCGACCTCCTGCAACAGCTCGGCATCGGCTGTGAAAGCCGGCATGCGCCGCCAGTCGCCGAGGATCACGGCCAGCGTGGCCAGCGGCGTGCCGAGTTCGTGCGCCGCACCCGATGCGAGCAGGCCCATGCGCACGATGTGCTCTTCTTCGGTGGCACGCTGGCGCAGGTCTGACAGCCGCGCATCGCGCTCGCGCAAATTGCCGTTGATGCGTGTGATGAAGACCACTAGCAAGCCCGCATTCAGCGCAAAGCAGATCAACATGCCCTGCAGGTACGGGCTGGACAGACCGTGGCTCAGGTCGGAGGAAAGCGGCAGGGGCCGGCCAAACACCGCAAGGCCGACGAAACACGCAGTGGTGATGCCGACCATCGTGCGGACGGACCACGCATCGAGCAGTACGGCTCCCAGGGTGACCTGCAGCAGGTACAGAAAAACAAAGGGATTGGTGACACCGCCGCTCAGGTAGAGCTGCGCAGTCAGGGCGCCAACATCGACCAGCAGTGAGACGAAGAGTTCGGTCTTGGTGACCGCTCGCGGCACACGCCAGCGCAACAGGCTCGCAAGGTTGAACGCGGTGAGGCCGGCCAGCACGGCGAGCATGAGGTTAATCGGCAGACTGATGCCGAAGCCGTAGTACACGACTTCGATCGTGACAAGTTGGCCGACCACCGCGATCCAGCGCAACTGGATCAGCTGCTGCATGTTCTTCAAGCCGCTGGCATCGTCGAAACGTCCGGCACCGACAGCTTCCATGGGGCTCGTCATGAGATCAGCCGAGGCGTGGTTTGCGTTCTTCGCGGACGAACCACCAGGCAGCGAGAGCGGTCATTAGCGCCAGCGCAAACCAGGTGAACACGTAGACCAGATGGTTGTTGTAGAACGCGATCACGGTGAGACCCGCGCGGGGCCATTGAAGGTCAGTCTCTGTCGACGGGGCATCTTCGTCGACAAAAAAAGGTGCTGCATCGGCCACGTTGCGCGCAGTCGCGATGGCCGCCACATCGCGCGAGAACCAGCGGTTAGCGGCAGGGTCGTTGTGTCTCAGGAAACCGCCGCGGGGTTCGGTCATGCGCAGCAGGCCCGTGACATCGACCTCGCCGACGGATTCGGTGGTCTTGCGCTTTGCACGATCGACTTCGTCGGGTGGCACGAACCCGCGATTGACGAGGATCGCGCTACCGTCGGTGCGGCGCAAAGGCGTCAGCACCCAAAAACCGCTTCCGAGTTTGGTACTGGCCTGAACCAAAGTCTCGCGCTCGTACAGAAACTCCCCTCTAAGCTTCACGTGCCTGTACTCGTCATCGGAATTGTTCACTTCCGCCCACTGCGCCATTGCCGGCGGTGAGGTGGCAGGGAGGTGAACACGCTGGTCGACCCGTGCAATCAGATCGAGCTTCCAGGCCAATCGCTCTATCTGCCAGATGCCGAGCGCAATGAATCCGGAAAACACCAGAAACGCGCAACTGGCCAGTGCAATTCGCTTCAAGGCATGTTCTTCATTTCCTGCATGGACGGCGGCATCATGTTGTAGTTCAGGTGGTACATCACCCAGATCGAGCCGCTGAGCGTGATCACGACCAACACCAGCGTGAAGACCAGCGCCAGCAACGACCACCCGCCTTCTGTCTTGGTGCTCATGTGCAGGAAGTAAATCATGTGAACGACGATCTGAACCGCAGCCAATGCAAGGATGACGAATGCCGTGGTGCTCGACTTGTCGAATACCTTGCCCATGACGATCGCGAACGGGATCGCAGTGAGGATGACCGCCAGCACGAATCCGGTCATGTACCCGTTGAATGTGCTGTGCGGACCACCAGCGTCGTCTTCGTGATGTCCGTCGTGCGGTCCGTGAGGTGAAGTTGCTTCGATGTGTGCGCTCATTGCAGGGATCCCATCAGATAGACAAAGGTGAAGACGCCGATCCAGACGACGTCCAGGAAGTGCCAGAACATCGAAAGGCACATCAGTCGCCGACGGTTCTCCAGGATCAGGCCGCCGCGCGATACCTGGACCATGAGCGTCACGAGCCACACGATACCGAAGGCCACGTGCAAGCCGTGCGTGCCGACCAGCGTGAAGAACGACGACAAGAATGCGCTGCGCTGGGGTCCAGCGCCTTCGTGGATAAGGTGCGCAAATTCATACAGCTCCAGGCCGATGAAGGCGGCGCCCAGCAGACCGGTCACCGCGAGCCATGCCAACACCGGTCGCAGTCGCTTGCGCTGCATCTCGAGCATGGCAAAGCCATAGGTGATGGACGACAGCAGCAGCATCGAAGTGTTCAGCGCCACCAGCGGCAGGTCGAACAGGTCTGCACCCGAGGGGCCGGCGGCGTAGTTCCGGCCCAGCACCGCATAGACCGCGAACAGCACGGCAAAGATGAGGCAGTCGCTCATCAGATAGAGCCAGAACCCGAGCAGCGTGCCGTTTTCCGGGTGGACCTCTTCGGCTACGAAAAATCGCAGATTGGCGGGTGTGCTGACTTTTTCAGCCATGGTACCGGGCGGTGGGGAGACAGTGAACTCAGACATGGCTGGCCAGCAGTTGCGTACGTTCGCTTTCGATGCGGAAGACTTCGTCCGCGCCGATGTAGAACTCGCGCTTGTAGTTGAAGGTGTGCCCGATGGCGACGACCACGATGGCAAGGAAGGACAGGGCGGCGAGTGGCCACATGTGCCAGATTGCCGCGAAACCGAATACCGCGCTGAGCCCGGCCAGGATGATGCCGGCGCCGGTGTTCTTGGGCATGTGGATGGGAATGAAACCTTGCAGCGGCCTCACGTATCCCCTCTTCTTCATGTCGGTCCAGGCGTCGCCGTCGTGAACTTGCGGCGTGAAGGCAAAGTTGTATGCCGGTGGTGGTGACGAGGTCGACCATTCGAGCGTACGGCCATCCCACGGGTCGCCGGTGGTGTCACGCAGTTTTGCGCGGTCGCGGAAGGTCACGTAGAACTGGATCAACATCGACAGGATGCCGAGGGCGACAAGGAACGCGCCGAAGGCGGCGATCTGGAACCAGATCTGGAGCGACGGGTCGTCGAAGTGACTCATACGGCGCGTCACGCCCATCAGGCCCAGCACGTAGAGCGGCATGAACGCGAACCAGAAGCCGGTGATCCAGAACCAGAACGACACCCGGCCCCAGAACGGATCGAGCTTGTAGCCGGTCGCCTTGGGGAACCAGTAGTTGATGCCGGCAAACGCACCGAACACCACGCCGCCGATGATCACGTTATGGAAGTGGGCCACCAGGAACAGGCTGTTGTGCAACACGAAGTCGGCTGGAGGCACTGCGAGCAGCACCCCGGTCATGCCGCCGATCGTGAAGGTGATCATGAAACCGATGGTCCACAACATGGGCACCTCGAAGCGGATGCGGCCGCGGTACATGGTGAACAGCCAGTTGAATATCTTCGCCCCGGTCGGGATGGAGATGATCATCGTGGTGATGCCGAAGAACGAGTTGACGCTGGCACCCGAACCCATGGTGAAGAAGTGATGCAACCAGACCAGGTAGGACAGGATCGTGATGACGATCGTCGCGTAGACCATCGAGGCGTAGCCGAACAGGCGCTTGCCCGAGAAGGTCGAGACCACTTCGGAGAACACGCCGAACAACGGCAAGATCAGGATGTAAACCTCCGGGTGACCCCAGATCCAGATCAGGTTGACGTACATCATGGCGTTGCCACCGAAGTCGTTGGAGAAGAACGCAGTGCCTACGTAGCGGTCGAGCGCCAACAACCCGAGGACGGCGGTCAGCACCGGGAAGGCGGCGACGATCAACACGTTGGTGCAGAGCGCGGTCCAGGTGAAGATGGGCATCTTCATCAGACCCATGCCCGGTGCGCGCATCTTGACGATCGTCGCGATCAGGTTGATGCCCGACAACAACGTGCCTATGCCCGCGACCTGCAATGACCAGATGTAGTAATCGACCCCTACGTCTGGGCTGTAGGCAATCCCCGAGAGCGGTGGATAGGCCAGCCAGCCGGTGCGCGCGAAGCCGCCGAAAAACAGCGACATCATGACCAGCACGGCGCCACTGGCCGTCATCCAGAAACTCAGGTTGTTGAGAAACGGGAATGCAACGTCGCGTGCGCCGATTTGCAGCGGCACTGCGAAATTCATCAACCCCGCGATCAGCGGCATGGCGACGAAAAAAATCATGATCACGCCGTGCGCGGTGAAGATCTGGTCGTAGTGATGGGGCGGCAGGTAACCCACCGAATCTCCGAAGGAGACGGCCTGTTGCAAGCGCATCATGATCGCGTCGGAGAAGCCGCGCAGCAGCATCACCAGACCCAGAATGATGTACATGATTCCGATTTTCTTGTGGTCGATGCTGGTGAACCATTCGCGCCAGAGGTAGCCCCATACGCGGAAATAGGTCAGGGCGCCAAGCATCGTTGCGCCACCGAGGCCGATGGCGATGAAGGTCACCAGCAAGATCGGGTCATGAAAAGGGATCGCGTCCCAAGTAAGGCGGCCGAAGACGAGCTTCGTAATATCTAGATGGTCGAACATCGTGGGTCCGGGTGACGAAAATTAGGCTGCGCAATGTGGCGCAGTGAGGGGCAGTCGGGTTGAAGCAGCTTTGCGGGCAGTCGCGCGATGCGGACGCTCGTCAGAGCGGACGGTCCGCGGAAGACAGCGCGATGTCTGCCGGGTAGTCGCGGGCGGTGCACATCGCACCGACGTACAGCCGTGCGGGCTTCGGGTCGACGCCGGGTGTCGGGCGCGCTGCAGAAGCACTCGAGGCCAAGTTGACGGCGCCAGGAACGCCGAGGCCACCCCTTGCGTCGATTGCCATCATGTCTTTCATGCACATCTTGTTGTTCTCGACGCAGCGGTTCAGTATGGCTTCGTAGAGCCCGGTTGCTACGGTGGAATACCGACGTACCGGGTCGCGCTCGCTGGGCTGTTCGAGCTGCTTGTAGCCATCGCGGGTCAATTCAGTTTTGTCGGCCTTGGCGGTTTCGACCCACTTGTCGAACTCGGCCGTGCTCATGCCGTGGAACTTGAAGCGCATGCCGGAAAAGCCGGCGCCGCTGTAGTTGGCTGAAAAACCATCGAAGGCACCTGGCTTGTTGATCACCGCGTGCAGCTTGGTCTCCATGCCGGGCATGGCGTAGATTTGCCCAGCCAGTGCAGGAATGAAGAATGAATTCATGACCGACGATGCAGTGATCTTGAAACTGATGGGCCGGTCAACCGGCGCGGCCATCTCGTTCACCATGGCAATTCCTTGTTCGGGGTAGATGAACAGCCACTTCCAGTCGAGTGCCACCACTTCGACGACGAGCGGCTTGACGTCTGCCGGAATGCTTCGCTCGGCGTCCAGCCGCGCCAGGGGGCGGTAGGGGTCGAGCGTGTGAGTGCTGATCCAGGTCAGCGCGCCCAAGGCAATCACGATCAGCAGCGGCGCTGCCCAGATGACCAACTCGAGCTGGGTCGAGTGATTCCAGTCAGGGCGGTAATCGGCATGCGCGTTGGCGGCCGATTTTCTGTAGCGCCACGCGAAAACCACCGTCAGCACGATCACCGGAACGATGATGAGCAGCATCAGCAGCGTCGACGTGATGATCAGGTTGCGCTGCTGGACGGCGATGTCGCCCGAAGGGTTCATGGACACCATGTTGCAAGCCGACAGGAGTGCAATGGCGGGTAGGAAAAGTAATCCGCGAAGTTTCTTGAGCTGGGTCATACCGGACAATTTAAAGTGGACTCGGTCTTGATAATTCGCAGAATCTACGCCGATCGGGCTATTCTTGGCATTGGACGTTTTGTCCTATGGCAACTTTCCCCAACCAGTGCGAACCTGTCGCATTCAAGCGAACGAAATCCATCCTTAAACACGAGCAAGAACGATGTCCAGCGTCAGTCAGCAACATAACGATCTTTCGCCACAGGGCATGGAGGAAGACACCCGCCGTGTGACGGCCAACCATTCGGGCATCGCGCCGAGCGAGATCGCGGTCGGAGTGATCATTGGTCGTGCTTCGGAATACTTCGACTTCTTTGTATACGGTATTGCTTCGGTTTTGGTTTTCCCGGCGGTCTTCTTTCCTTTTGCCCAGCGCCTCGAAGGCACGCTGTACTCGTTCGTAGTGTTCTCGTTCGCCTTCATTGCGCGGCCGATCGGAACCATGGCGTTCATGGTCATCCAGAAGCGCTATGGAAGGGGCATCAAGCTGACGGCTGCTTTGTTCCTGCTCGGTTTTTCGACGGCGGGGATGGCCTTCTTGCCAGGCTTCGTGAGCCTCGGTTTTACTTCCATCGTGCTGTTGTCGATTCTGCGGTTTTGCCAAGGCATGGCGTTGGGCGGTTCGTGGGACGGCCTGTCGTCCCTGTTGGCCCTTAACGCGCCGCGCAGCCGTCGCGGTTGGTACGCCATGATTCCGCAGCTCGGTGCGCCCATCGGTTTCATCATCGCCAGCGGACTGTTCCTGTTTTTGTATGCCAACCTTTCGGCGATGGACTTTCTGGATTACGGCTGGCGCTACCCGTTCTATGTGGCGTTTGCGATCAATGTCGTGGCACTCTTTGCCCGGCTGCGGCTCGTAGTGACCAACGAGTACGAGCATCTGCTGAAAGAGAACAAACTGGAGCCGGTGCCGGTCGGTGCGTTGTTGAAGGCGCGCGGCCCCAATCTTTTCATCGGCGCCTTCGCCGCGCTGGCGAGCTATGCGCTCTTCCATTTGGTGACCGTGTTTCCGCTTTCTTGGATGACGTTGTACTCGACCCAAACAGTCGAAGACGTGCTCAAGATCCAGATGTACGGCGCGGTGATCTGCGTTGCGGCTGTCGTCGTTTCCGGTTGGATCGCGGACCGTTACGGGCGCAGAAACACGCTCGGTACGCTCGCCATCCTCATCGGCGCATTCAGTCTGTTCGCGCCCTGGCTGCTCGGTGGCGGTCCGATGTTGCAAGACCTCTTCATCCTGGTCGGCTTCGGGCTCCTCGGCTTGTCCTACGGCCAGGCGGCGGGCGCGGTCACGGCCAACTTCGAGGCGCAATACCGCTACACCGGCGCCGCGCTCACATCCGATCTCGCGTGGCTTATTGGCGCGGCTTTCGCGCCGCTGGTGGCGCTCGGTTTGTCGGCCCGTTTTGGACTGGTCGCCGTCAGCGTGTACCTGCTGTCCGGTGCGATTTGTACGTTGATCGCCCTGCGGGTGAATCGCGCGCTCGAAATCCGGGACTGACAGGGACCTGGTCCCGATGGGTCTGCCTCTCGTGGGCTCATTCGGCCCACGACAGCGGGGGCCGGCCAATAGTGGGATGCTCTGCGCATTCAGAATCGACGTCCATCAAAAACATGTACGGGGGCAGCGTATGGCAGGGTTTCAGGTAGACGAGATCGTGAGCGGCCTGCATCAGGTGCGGCGCAATTGGCGTGAATCTCAAAAGCGATCGCAAGAGGGCGGTGAGCGCGAATTGCCGTCGCGCGACGTGATGGCCGAAGTGGTCGAGGCGCTCACGGGCGCGCTCTTTCCGATGCGGCTCGGCCCCACGGATCTTCGGCAGGAGAGCGAAGACTTCTACGTCGCCCACACGCTCGATGCCGCGTTGCATCAACTTCATGCACAGGCGACTCTCGAGTTGCGGCACACGCGGCGTCATTCAGCAGCCGAGTTGGCTGAATTGAGCGCCGATGCGCAAGAGCGGGTCCGCGCCTTCGCGGCCGAGTTGCCCGGCATTCGCACGTTGCTCGACACCGACGTGATGGCGGCCTTTCACGGCGACCCGGCTGCGCGCAGCGTCGACGAGGTCCTGCTGTGCTACCCCGGCGTGCTGGCGATGATCCACTACCGCATGGCGCACCCGCTGTACAAGCTGGGCCTGACCTTGCTGGCACGCATCGTCGCCGAACGGGCGCATGCACAGACCGGGATCGACATTCACCCGGGCGCGCAGATCGGCGCCGGGTTTTTCATCGACCATGGGACGGGTGTCGTGATCGGCGAGACGGCCGTCATCGGCGAACGCGTGCGTCTTTATCAGGCGGTTACCTTGGGGGCCAAACGCTTTCCGACCGATAGCGCAGGGCATCTCAAGAAAGGCTTGCCACGGCATCCGGTGCTCGAGGACGAGGTCGTCATCTACGCCGGCGCGACCATCCTCGGGCGGGTGACGATCGGCAAGGGCGCGACCATCGGGGGCAACGTGTGGGTGACGCAAGACGTCCCACCGGGCTGCAGCTTGACGCAGGCGCAATCCCGAGAAGTTACGCGTGAACCGAACGTCGCGCCTCCCGGACTCGTCACGAGCTGAAACGAAATTTTCGGGGAGATGCGGCGGCGTGGAGGGAGGTTCACAATAACTTCCATGAACGCACACACCGCATCCACCAAGGCCAATCCTTTGTTGGCGCCAGACAGCGCCACCGACCACATTCATGGTTCGAAATCGGCTCGCGTCACGCTGGTCGAATACGGAGATTTCGAGTGCCCTTCGTGCGGTCAGGCGCATGCCGCGCTGAAGATCATGCTGGCGCATTTCGGGCCGAACCTGCGTTTCGTCTATCGTCATTTTCCGCAGCGCGAGGTGCATTCCCATGCGGAGCTGGCGGCCGAAACCGCCGAAGCTGCCGGCGCACAGGGCAAGTTCTGGCAGATGCATGACCTCCTGTTCGCCCACCAGCAGCACCTCGATGAAAAGCACCTGCACCAGTACGCGAAAGAGCTGGAGCTCGACATACCCCGCTTCGAAAACGAGATGCGCGACCACGTCTACCTGCAGCGTGTGCAGGAGCAGGTGGCTGGTGCGGAGCGGCTGCACGTGCGCGCCACGCCGACTTTTTACGTGAACGGCGTTTTTACCGATGTGTCGTTCGGCCTGGAACATTTGCACCAGGCTATCGAAAAGGCGCTATCGGGGGCCTGAGCTGTGTCGCGTCATCACATTGGCAGGCCGGACCATTTGCCGGAGCTTCCTGGCCCTTGCTTCGACGCTGCTTCCTCGCTTACATGGCGGCAGTGGCGGACACCGCAAGGCGACCGCGTTGCGCTTCGTAAGTCTTGAGGTGCACATAGGCCGTGCGCAAAGCGGACGGTGCCGAGACATCTGAATCAGGCCCTGTCCGCGCCCCAACCCTGCTCCCCGTGGCAGCGCGCCCAAGCAAGTCCCCCACGATGTGATCGGCCTCGATCGCGGCGCCGCGCACGATGTCCTTGTACATCGACGCGGTGATGGACGACCCGGCCGTCGTGACCATCGTGCGGCCCCGTTCGATGGCGCCGGCGCGTGGCGCGAAGCCGTTGTGCGCCGCGATGGCACTGCACTCTTCGAACAACGCCAGCGCCACATCCTGGCCGCCCGCACTCACGATGTCGCCAATGGGTGCACGCATCGAACTCGTGAGGCTCGCCACCGTCGCGATAAAGATCCACTTCTCCCACATCTCCTGCAGGATGTCGAGCGTGGCGCGGGCATCGAACTTCGCACCGGCAAACTGCGCTGCGATGGCGTCGACCCTTGCCGATCGTGTGCCGTCGCGCTCGCCGAACGCCAGCACTTGCAGGTCGGCAAGATGCAGCACGGTGCCTTCGTCGTCGAGCGTTGCCGAGATCATGCAAAGGCCGCCAAGCACTCTCTCATCGCCGAAGCGCGATGCCAGCGCGTCGATGTGGCGCATGCCGTTGAGCAGCGGCAGGATGACCGTGTCGGGACCGACCGCGGGCGCGAAAGATTCCATCGTCTCGGCCAGGTCGTAAGCCTTGCAGCCGACGATGACGACGTCGTACGGCGCGTTGATCTCGTTGGCGAGAACATGCGGCGGATTCGGCAGAAGCAGGTTGCCCATGCCGCTTCGAATGACCAATCCGGTCTTCTTTATTTGCGTCGCGCGGCGCGGTCGCAGCAAAAAGGTGACGTCGCGACCGGCCTCGAGCAATCGGCCGCCGAAATAACCGCCGAGTGCGCCGGCACCCACTACGAGAAAACGCATTTGCACTGCTCCAGAATCAGACCATGACGCGGCCAGTGAAGTGGCCATGAAAGCGATCGATGATGCGCGCTTCGGTTAATGTTTGCGACTCGTCCAACCAAACCCTGGAGATCCATGAGTCAAACCAAAATCGGTGTCGTCATCGGCAGTCTGCGCAAGGATTCGATGAACCGGAAGCTGGCACTGGCGCTTGCGCACCTTGCCCCTCCCGACTTCACGCTGGAGCATTTGCGCATCGACGATCTGCCGCTCTACAACCAGGACGACGACGGCAACCAAGCCGCGTCGGTGAAGCGGTTGAAGACCGAGATTGCGGCCACGCAAGGGCTGCTCTTCATCACGCCCGAGTACAACCGCTCGATCCCTGGTGTCCTGAAGAACGCGCTGGATCACGCATCGCGACCCTATGGCCAGAGTGCGTGGGGGGGCAAACCGGCGGCCGTGATCGGCATTGCCGGCGGCGCCATTGGGACCGCGCTAGCGCAGCAGCATCTGCGCAATGTGCTGGCCTATCTCGACGTGCCGACATTGGGCCAGCCCGAGGCGTTCATCCAGATGAAAGACGGCATGTTCGACGACAAGGGCCACATCGGCATCGAGTCGACCGAGAAGTTCTTGCAGACCTGGATGGACAAGTTCGCGGCTTGGGTCAAGACGCACAACGGTTGAAGCCACGCGCCGGAGAACCGAGACGCAGGCGCGCCCGAACGCTCAGGCCGCCAGGGCTTCGCCTTGAAAAGCTTCTTCGATCTGCTTTTGCGCTGTCGCGATGGCCGCGGCCTTCACCGCATCGCCCATCGCCAGCCCTTCGGCCCGAATGAACTTGACGTCGCTGATGCCGAAGAAACCGAAGATCGCCTTGAGGTACGACTCCTGGTGCTCCAGGGCTTGGCCGCCTTCGGTCGTCGAATACACGCCGCCGCGCGAGATCAGCACGAACACCTGCTTGCCGCCAGCAAGGCCGACTGGTCCTTTTTCGCCGTACTTGAAAGTGCGGCCGGGTTGGGCCAAGCGGTCGATCCACGCTTTGAGCTGGGTCGGCACAGTGAAGTTGTAGAGCGGCACGCCGATGACGATGACATCCGAGGCCAGAAACTGGCTCACCAGCTTTTCCGACACTGCGTTTTCGCGTGCCTGCGCTTCGGTCGGCTGCGCTTGCACGCCGATCTTGATGCCAAGCGCGTCGGCGTTGAAATGGTTGGGGGTGTCGACGGCCAAGTCGAGATACTCGACGGTGGTGTCGGGGTGGGACTTGCGGAATTCAGCGACCGTTTGGGCGCTGAGCTGGCGCGACACAGAGCCGGCAGCCAGGATGCTGGAGTCGATGTGCAGCAATTTCATGATCAATCCTCGATGTGCGACGGTGAATCGCGTTGTTGTTCGGTCTGCCGACACGGTTTTGTCGGCCTAGCAGAATTCTATTTTTGAGTCGATTGATTGATAAGCAGCCAAAATTGGCTTATATCGTTCTGAAAACAGGACGATGAAATGCAAGATCTCAACGACATGGTGTTCTTTGCCGAGGTGGCGGAACGGGGCGGCTTTGCCGCAGCCAGCCGCGCGCTCGGTGTTCCCAAGTCGCGGCTTTCGCGCCGCGTAGCCGACCTCGAGACCCAACTCGGCGTGCAGCTGATGCAGCGCAGCACGCGCCGCCTGTCGCTTACGCCAGCAGGCGAGGTGTATCTGCGTCATTGCGCGGCAATGCGCGATGCCGCGCAGGCCGCCGCCGATGCTGTGGCACAGGTGCAGACCGAGCCGCGGGGCACGGTCCGAATCAGTTGCCCGGTAACGATGGCGCACAGCAGCGTCGGTCCGTTGTTGCCGGAGTTTTTGAAGCGCTACCCGGCGGTCCGTATCGATCTGCGCGTGCTTAACCGGCCCGTCGATCTGGTCGAGGAAGGTATCGATGTGGCCCTGCGCGTGCGAACGACCATCGAAGACAGCGCGACGCTGGTCGCCAAATCATTCGGTGTGAGCCGTGGCTTGCTGGTCGCCACGCCGAAGTTGTTGGCGCAGCAGGGTCCGGTGGTCGTACCGGCCGATCTGGCTCGGCTCGATACCGTGGCGATGTCCGCGGGCGAGGGTCGGGCGCACTGGCATCTCGAAGGACCGAAGGGCGCGGTGTACGACCACTCGCATTCGCCCCGCTATCTGGCTGACGACCTGGCCACGCTGCAGTTCGCGGTGCTCGACGGTGTCGGCGCGTCCGTGTTGCCCGACTACATGTGCCGCGCGGCTGTGGTGTCGGGTCGCCTCATCGAGGTGCTTCCCGGATGGGGCCCGGCGCCTGCGATCTCGCACGCCGTGTTTCCGGCGCGCCGGGCGTTGGTACCGGCGATTCGGGCGCTGATCGACTTTTTGTCCGAAAACATCAATGGTGACGAGCCGCATGCTCTTTTCGGACATGAACTGATGCGTCGACCGTGACCAGTGCAGCTGCCCTTATGCGAAAAACACCATAAACAAACAAGTAGACAGTCGTTTGTCGAGGGGTCAAAGCTCCGGACAATCGTCGGCTAACCGCTGAATCCAGCACCCCAAGGAGCGACCATGGCAACTTTGCGACTCGGCGACACCGCCCCCAATTTCTCTCAAGACTCCAGCGAAGGCCCGATCGATTTCTATGAGTGGGCCGGCAATTCATGGGTCGTGCTGTTCTCGCATCCTGCGGACTTCACGCCGGTGTGCACGACCGAACTTGGCAAGACCGCGGCGCTCGCCACCGAGTTCGCCAAGCGTGGCGTCAAGCCGATCGCCTTGAGTGTCGACCCTGTCGGCAAGCACAAGGAATGGATCGCCGACATCAACGAGACGCAGAACACGACCGTCAACTTTCCGATCCTGGCCGACGCCGATCGCAAGGTGTCCGACCTGTACGACATGATCCATCCGAACGCATCGGCCACGGCCACCGTGCGCGGCGTGTTCATCATCGACCCCAAGCACGTGGTGCGCACCACCTTCACTTACCCCGCCAGCACCGGGCGCAACTTCGACGAGATCCTGCGCGTCATCGATTCGCTGCAGCTCACCGATGGCTACAAGGTCGCGACGCCGGTGAACTGGAAAGACGGCGACGACGTGGTCATCATCCCGAGCATTCAAGACCCGGCCGAAATCGCAGAGCGCTTTCCGAAGGGTTTCAAGGCGGTCAGGCCTTATCTGCGGCTCACGCCTCAGCCGAACAAATAAACCGCGGCGCACTCTCACGCGTGAAGCATCCTCGCATCGTTATCGTTCCTGGCTGGCGCGACTCCGGCGCAGGCCATTGGCAGACGCTGTGGCAAGAGCGCATGCCGGGCGCCCAGCGCGTCGTACAGGACGATTGGGTTTCGCCAACGCGCGCAGCCTGGGTCGGTGCTCTGACCAAGCTCGTGCTCGAGGGTGACGAGCCGGTGGTGATTGCAGCGCACAGCCTCGGTTGCATCGCGGTGGCGCACCTGCCGCCCGAAGCCGCCGCGAAGGTGCAGGGCGCTCTGCTGGTGGCGCCGGCTGACCCGGAACGCCGCGCCGTGCTGCATGACTTCGCACCGGTGCCGTATGCGACCTTGCCATATCGCAGCATCGTGGTGGCGAGCAGCAACGATCCGTTTTGTCCGGTGCGACTGGCTGGCGCGTATGCCCGCGCATGGGGTAGCGAATTCGTCCGGATGCAGAATGCGGGCCATATCAACAGCGACTCCGGGCACGGGCCCTGGGCGCTCGGCCTGGCACTCTTCCAGTCGTTGTATTCAGAAGAACTTTTGGCAATCTCATGACTTTCAGATTCAAGGCCTTCGTCGCGACTTTCGCGCTCGCTTCTTCGGTGCTGGCCGCACCGGCCTTTGCCCAGAGCAACACCTTGCTCAACGCTTCTTACGACGTGGCGCGCGAGTTCTACAAGGACTACAACGCGGCCTTCATCGCGCATTACAAAAAGGTCACGGGCAAGGACGTGAAGATCGACCAGTCGCACGGCGGCTCGAGCGCACAGGCCCGCAGCGTGGCCGATGGCCTCGACGCCGATGTGGTCACGATGAACACCAGCACCGACATCGACTTTCTGGCCGGTGTCGGCGTGGTTGCCAAGGACTGGCCGAAGAAGTTTCCGGACAACGCGTCGCCGACCACATCGACCATGCTGATCCTGGTGCGCAAAGGCAACCCGAAGGGCATCAAGGACTGGGACGACCTGATCAAGCCGGGCATGCAGGTGGTCATCGTCAACCCCAAGACCGGCGGCAACGGGCGCTATGCCTACCTCGCGGCTTGGGGCTATGTGAAGAAGAAGGGCGGTACCGACGCGCAAGCGGCCGAGTTCGTCGGCAAGCTGTTCAAGAACACTCCGGTGCTGGCCCGCGGTGGCCGCGATGCGACCACCGCTTTCCTGCAGCGCAACATCGGCGACGCGCTCATCACCTTCGAATCGGAGGTGATCTCCATCGACCGCGAGTTCGGTGCCGGCAAGGTCGATTCGGTATATCCCTCGATCAGCATCGTGGCCGAGAACCCGGTCGCTATCGTCGAGCGCACGACGGCCAAGAAGGGCACCGGCGAACTTGCCAAGGCCTACCTCGACTGGCTGTACTCCGACGAGGCGCAGGAGATCGCTGCCAAGCATGCGCTGCGCCCGCGCTCGCAAGCCGTGCTGAAGAAGTACGCCGACACCTTCAAGCCGTTGCAGCTGTTCACGGTGCAGGAACTCTTCGGCAGCCTCGGCGACGCACAGAAAGTGCACTTCAACGACGGCGGCCAGTTCGACAAGCTCTACACGCCCGGCAGCAAGTGACCGCCGTGTCTCCAGCGTTGCCATCTGCGGCAACGCCTCTCGCGCCAGCGACGGCCCGGGGCACTTCCAGAAAGGTGCTGCCGGGCTTTAACTTGACGCTCGGCTACACGGTGATGTATCTCAGCATCATCGTGCTGATCCCGCTGTCGGCACTGGTCTTCAAGACCTTCACGCTCACCTGGGACCAGTTCTGGGTGGCGGTCACTGCGCCGCGCGTCATGGCGTCGTATCGCCTGACTTTCGGTGCGTCGCTGATCGCCGCGCTGGTCAATCTGGTGTTCGGTCTGCTCGTGGCGTGGGTGCTGGTGCGCTACAAGTTTCCGGGCAAGCGAATCGTCGATGCGCTGGTCGACTTGCCCTTCGCACTGCCTACCGCGGTGGCCGGTATTTCGCTGACCGCCTTGCTGGCGGGCAACGGATGGGTCGGTCAGTTCCTCGAACCGCACGGCATCAAGCTGGCCTTCACGCCCGCGGGCATCGTCATCGCGCTGATCTTCATCGGCTTGCCTTTCGTGGTGCGCACCGTGCAACCGGTGCTCGAAGACACCGAGAAAGAACTAGAAGAAGCCGCGTCATCGCTGGGTGCAACGCGCCTGCAAACCTTCATGCGGGTGATCCTGCCAGCCATCATGCCGGCGCTGCTCACCGGCTTTGCGATGGCGTTCGCCCGCGCCATCGGCGAGTACGGTTCGGTCATCTTCATCGCCGGCAACATGCCGATGATCTCGGAGATCACCCCGCTCATCATCATCGGCAAGCTGGAGCAATACGACTACGCGGGGGCAACCGCGGTCGCGTTGGTAATGCTGGTGCTGTCGTTCTTGTTGTTGCTGGTCATCAATGGCTTGCAGACGTGGCAGCGCAGGCGTGCGGGAGCGCCGTTGTGAGCGCGCCGGCCAAGGTGAT
Source organism: Variovorax sp. LG9.2 (assembly GCF_035018885.1). Classification (NCBI taxonomy): domain Bacteria; kingdom Pseudomonadati; phylum Pseudomonadota; class Betaproteobacteria; order Burkholderiales; family Comamonadaceae; genus Variovorax; species Variovorax sp. LG9.2. The sequence continues at coordinate 78,898 of NZ_JASJXB010000005.1, forward strand.
TCGCAGGGCGCAGGCCGGCACGACCGAGTCGCCATGGGTCAAGTGGACATTGATCGCCATTGCGCTGGCGTTCATGTTTCTCTTCCTGGTGTTGCCGCTGGCCGCCGTCGCCACCGAAGCGTTGCGCAAAGGCTTCGGCGCGTATCTCGAAGCGCTGAAAGAGCCCGACGCGTGGAGCGCGATCGAGCTGACGCTCATCGTGGCGGCCATCACGGTGCCGCTGAATCTCGTCTTCGGGGTGGCCGCAGCCTGGGCCATCGCCAAGTTCGAGTTCCGCGGCAAGTCGTTGCTGACGACGCTGGTCGACCTGCCGTTCGCGGTGTCACCGGTCGTTGCGGGGCTGATCTACGTGCTGGTGTTCGGAGCGCAGGGCTGGTTCGGGCCATGGCTGCAAGCGCACGACATCAAGATCATCTTCGCGGTGCCTGGCATCGTGCTGGCGACAGTGTTCGTGACCTTCCCGTTCATCGCGCGCGAACTCGTGCCGCTGATGCAGGCTCAAGGCACCGACGAAGAGCAGGCGGCCATCGTGCTCGGCGCGACCGGCTGGCAGACCTTCTGGCGCGTGACGCTGCCCAACATCAAGTGGGGCCTGCTGTATGGCGTGATCCTCTGCAACGCGCGCGCCATGGGCGAATTCGGCGCGGTGTCGGTGGTTTCGGGCCACATCCGCGGGCAGACCAATACGATGCCGCTGCATGTCGAAGTGCTCTACAACGAGTACCAGTCGGTGGCGGCTTTCGCCGTCGCGTCGCTGCTGGCCATCCTCGCGCTGGTCACGCTGGTCATCAAGACGGTGATCGAATGGCGGCACGAGCGCGAGATGAAGGCCATTGCCGAGTTGCCGCCCGAGCGGCCCGAGCAGCCCGCAGCAGGCTGACAAAAAAGAGAAACGCATGAGTATTGAAATCCGCGACATCAGCAAGCGATTCGGTGAATTCCAGGCGCTGCGCAACGTCAACCTCGACGTCGAATCGGGGGAACTGGTCGCGCTGCTCGGCCCGTCGGGCTGCGGCAAGACCACGTTGTTGCGCATCATCGCGGGCCTGGAAACGGCCGACGCCGGCAGCATCCTCTTTTCAGGCGAAGACACCACCGACGTGCATGTGCGCGAGCGGCAGGTCGGCTTCGTGTTTCAGCATTACGCGCTGTTCCGTCACATGACGGTCTTCGAGAACGTGGCCTTCGGATTGCGCGTCAAGCCGCGCAGCACGCGCCCGGCCGAAGCCAAGATCAAGGAGAAGGTGATGGACCTTCTCAAGCTGGTGCAGCTCGATTGGCTGGCCGACCGCTATCCGTCGCAGTTGTCGGGCGGCCAGCGCCAGCGCATTGCGCTGGCCCGTGCGCTCGCGGTCGAACCCAAGGTGCTGCTGCTCGACGAACCCTTCGGCGCGCTCGACGCCAAGGTGCGCAAGGAGTTGCGCCGCTGGCTGCGCCGCCTGCACGACGAGCTGCACGTGACCAGCATTTTCGTGACGCACGATCAGGAAGAAGCGCTCGAAGTGGCCGATCGCGTGGTGGTCATCAACAAGGGGCAGATCGAGCAGGTCGGCTCGCCGCAGGACGTCTGGGACAAGCCCGCCAGCCCCTTCGTCTACGGTTTTCTCGGTGACGTCAATCTGTTCCATGGCCGCGCCGACCACGGCGAAGTTCAGCTCGACGGCATGCGCTTCGATGCGCCCGAACACAGCGGCGCCCGCGATGCCAAGGCGCTGGCGTATGTCCGGCCGCATGACCTGAGCGTCGCGCGCTACACGCCGGGTGCCGCTGGAATCGTCGCGACGCTGACGCGAGCCATCGTGGTCGGACCGACCGCGCGGCTGGAACTTGAACCCGTCGAATCGAATCCGGATAATCCGGGCTCCGGAACCATCATCGAAGCGCAACTTCCTGCGCAACAGTTCCGGGACTTGGGTTTGCAAGAGGGCGACACGGTCGTCGCCACGCCGCGCAAGGCCAAGGTGTTCGTTGAAGAAGACTGGGTTTCCCCTTGATCGATTGGTACTTCGGCGCACCGCGCCGCGCCTATGCGCTGATTTGCCTGGCCTGCGTTGCGATGCTGGCCTTTGGCCTGTACCTGCAGCACGTGGTCGGCCTCGAGCCGTGCCCGATGTGCATCGTGCAGCGATACGCGCTGGTGCTGGTGGCGTTGTTCTCGGCGCTGGCGGCCGCGACGAACAAGAAGGGCGTGCAGGTCGCCGGCGGCCTGTTGATGCTGCTGTCTACGCTGGCCGGTGGCTACACCGCGGCGCAACAGAGCTGGTTGCAGTGGTATCCGCCCGAAGTGGTTTCCTGCGGCCGCGACTTCTACGGAATGATCGAGACCTTTCCGCTGAAGCGCGCACTGCCGATGATCTTTCGCGGCGGTGGCGATTGCTCGCAGATCGACTGGACCTTTCTGAAGCTGTCGATCGCCAACTGGTCGTTCATCGCGTTCGTGGGCTTCACGGTGCTTGCCCTGATATTGCTGGCCCGCCGCGGCGGGCCGCGTGCTTACAGCGGCAGGGTGTCGAAGGCGGCGTAAGCCGTCGCAAGCCACGCCTTCACGCGCTGGCGTTCCAGCAGGCCCAGCGCGTGCGGGCCTTCGCGGTCGTTGACCGCTTTCCAGAAGCTGCTGTTCTGCGCGTCGATCTTGCGCATGCTCGCGTCGTGCAGGCGTGGCATCGCGATGACCAAGGCGCTGTGCTGCCTTGCCTTCGACAGCGACTGCGATGCCAGCAACATGCCGAAGTCGCTGCCGCGGCCGTAGTTCTGCACCACGATGTAGTTGGGGCGGTCGCCGAAGGTGTCGATCAGCGTGCCGAGCAGGTCGGTCGAGTCCTTGCCGTCGTCCAGCACATGCCAAAAGTTGACGGTCACGCCGATGTCCTTGAAGACATCGAAAAGCGCCGATTCCTTGATCCAGCGTGACAGCGGTGCCAGCGTCTGCGCCGCCAGGTCGACGATCACGTTTTGCTTCGGGTTGTGCTCGAAGCCGTTGACCACCGTGTCGAGGCCTTCGAAGCTGTCGACCACGACGGGCGACGCAAAGCCTTCGTAGAAGCGGGTGAATGAGCTGTGGGAGCGGTCGGTGTCGAAGCCGACGAAGGGGCGACTGTGGTCGATGAAGTACTGCGCGAGCACCCGTGCCGTGACCGACTTGCCGACGCCGCCTTTTTCGCCGCCGATGAAATTGATGGAGCTCATGGGTGTGCCTGGAAAAGTTGGGGTTAGGGGGTGGAGCAAGGCTTTATTTTAGAGGCCGAAGCGACATGGCTTCAGGGCCTGGCCATCGCAAAGAATGGCCCGAGGCTGCCGAGAATCCAGTTCTGGCTGAAGTCGAGCGCGGCACGTCGGTACTTCTCGTCGGCCTGCGCCGCCATCAGGTCGAGTCGCGCCGTCACCTTGGAGAGCTCACGGTCGGCCACCAGGTTGCGACCACGCTCGCTGATCTCGGTGGCAAGCAGCAAAGGCTGGCCGTCCGGACCGGTCTTCGAGCCGAGTAACCACAGCGAAATTTCGATGTTGCGGGCTGCTCGGTAGGCGTTCTCGGCATTGACGCCATCGATCATCGTTTGTTCCCAGGTGTCGCCGTTGGCCTGCTTCAACATGGAGGCCCAGCCAATCACCAACGCCGCCACCCGGTCGCCCGTGTAAGGCTGCGGCGTGGTCTCGAAGCCGAGCCGGATCGCGTCGATGCCTCTTGCGCCTTTCAACTCAGGCAACGGCTTGTCCTGCATCACCGCGTCCCATGTGCGCTGGATGGCGTCGTCGGCGCTCGGCGCCCATTTGCGCCACTCGCGCGGGTTGCGACGGTACAGGCTGAGTTGCACGCGACGGATCGATTGCAGGTTGTCGCGCAGCGCCAGGTTGGCGACGCGATTGGCGCCGGTCTGCATCCACTCCTGTCCGCCGTACGGCTCGGCGCGCTGGGTCGAATTGAAGCTGCTGCAACCGGCCAGAACCAGCGACAACGCCGTGACGGCCAGCATCGCGGAGCGACGCGCTGAAAGGGGTGTCTTTGGGAGTTCTCTCATGGGTGCGCACGTTATCATCGACCTTCCGGGTAGCAGCGCGCAACCTCGCGTTTTTCCTTACAAATCAACACCTTGGCACCCAGGCCAACACGTCGTGCGTCTCAATTCAATCAAGCTTTCAGGCTTCAAGTCGTTCGCCGAACCCACCAACTTTTTGCTGCCAGGCCAACTCGTGGGCGTCGTCGGTCCCAACGGCTGCGGCAAGTCGAACATCATGGATGCGGTGCGCTGGGTGCTCGGCGAATCGCGTGCGTCGGAGTTGCGCGGCGAATCGATGCAGGACGTGATTTTCAACGGCACCACGACCCGCAAGCAGGCCAGCCGTTCGAGCGTTGAGCTGGTGTTCGACAACGCCGACCATCGCGCCGGCGGCCAGTGGGCGCAGTTCACCGAGATCGCGGTCAAGCGCGTGCTCACCCGTGACGGCACCAGCAGCTACTACATCAACAACCAGCCGGTGCGCCGGCGCGACGTGCAGGACGTGTTCCTCGGTACCGGGCTCGGACCGCGTGCCTACGCCATCATCGGCCAGGGCACGATCAGCCGGATCATCGAGTCGAAACCCGAAGAGTTGCGCCTGTTCCTCGAAGAAGCTGCCGGTGTATCTAAGTACAAGGAGCGCCGCCGCGAGACCGAGAACCGCCTGGGCGACACGCGAGAAAACCTGACTCGTGTCGAAGACATCCTGCGCGAACTCAATGCCAATCTCGAGCGCCTCGAAAAGCAGGCAGAGGTCGCGGCGCGCTACAACCAGCTGCAGGGCGATGCCACCCGAAAGCAACATCAGCTGTGGTTTTTGAAGCGAACCGAAAGCGAAGCGGACCAAGCCAAGGTCAAGGCCGACGCGGCCAAGGCAGTCAACGATCTCGAGTCGCGCATGGCCGACTTGCGGCACATCGAGGCCGAACTCGAAACCGTTCGGCAAGCGCACTATGCGGCCGGCGACCAGGTCAACCAGGCGCAGGGCAAGCTCTACGAAGCAAGCGGCGAAGTCGGCCGGCTCGAAGGGGAAATCCGCTTCGTTGTCGAAGGCCGCCAGCGCGTCGAACAGCGGCTCGTTCAACTGCGCGAGCAGATCGGGCAATGGGGCACGCGCCGCGCCGATGCGGCGGCCGAAATAGAAACGCTGGCCGACCAGGGTGTGGCGGCCGAGGAGCAGGCCATCACGCTGGCGGCGCAACTTGAAGACCACGACACGCGCCTGCCGGAGCTTGAAGAGGCACAGCAGCGTGCACAGGCCGAAGCCAACGCGCAGCGCGCCACTGTCGTGCAGGTCCAGCAGCAGATTCAGGTGCTGGCCGCAGACCAACGCAACATCGAAGACCAGTCCCGCCAACTGACGCTGCGCAGCGAAAAACTGCGCACCGACAAGAACGCGCTCGCAGCGCCCGACGAGGCGAAGCTGGGCGACCTGCAAGCACAACACGAGAGCGCACAAGAAGCCGCGACCGAAGCCGATGCTCGCTTGCAGGATCTGCAGGACAGCGTACCGCAGCTCGACGACGACCGCCGCACGCGGCAGCAAGCCGTCAACACCGAGGGCGCGCGCCAAGCCGATCTTTCGGCGCGCCTCGAAGCGTTGCGCGCACTGCAGGAGAAGGTCAAGACCGATGGCAAGCTCGCGCCGTGGCTCGCCAAGCACGGCCTCGACGGCATGCAGGGCTTGTGGAGTCGCATCCACATCGAACAGGGTTGGGAAAACGCGCTCGAATCCGCGTTGCGCGAGCGCATGGGCGCGCTCGAAGTCAGCCGGCTCGACATGGTTCGCGCCTTTGGTGCGGATGCGCCGCCGGCCAAGCTGGCCTTCTACAGCCCGCCGTCGGCCGGCGTGCCGCAAGGGCAGGGCACGTTGCCCCGATTGTCCGAGCTGCTGCGCCTCAACGATGCAGGATTGCAGGCCTTGCTGGTCGAATGGCTGCACGGTTGCTACACCGCGCAGAGCTTCGAAGAAGCGCTCGCCTTGCGCGAAAAGCTGCAGCCCGGCGACGTGGTCTACGTGAAGAGCGGCCATTCCGTTTCGCTGCACAGCGTCAGCTTTTATGCGCAGGATTCGGAGCAGGCCGGCTTGCTCGCGCGCCAGCAGGAGATCGAGAACCTGGAGCGGCAGTTGCGCGCCCAGACGCTCATCAACGAAGACGCACGCACCGCTTTGGTCCGGGCCGAAGCCGCCTATGCCGACGCCGCTTCCCGACTGGTCACCGCGCGCCGCGAAGCCGCCGAGACGCAATCGCGCGCACACGAGCTTCAGGTCGAAACGCTGCGCCTGTCGCAACTTGCCGAGCAGACCCGTGCGCGCAGCGAGCAGTTGGCCACCGACCTCGGCGAAGTCGATGCGCAACTCGATGAACTGCAGGAAAAGCGCGTGACGGCCGAGTCGCGCTTCGAGGAACTCGACATGCAGCTGGCCGACAGCCAGGAGCGGCATGCGCAACTCGACGAGTACGTGATAGAGGCGGGCAGGGCGCTCACCGCTGCGCGGGAGCAGCACCGCAGCCTGGAGCGCCAGGCACAAGAAGCCACGTTCTCGCAGCGCACGCTCGAAGCGCGGCGCGGCGAACTCAATCGCGCGATCGAAACGGCGGCGCAGCAGAACGTTGCGCTGGCCGACGAAGAAGAGCGCGCCAGGGCCGAGTTCGGCCGGCTTTCCGATGCGGCGGCGCAGGCCGGCCTGCAGGACGCGCTGTCGCTCAAGCTGGAACGCGAGACATCCCTCGGCGCCACGCGCAGCCAGTACGACGACCTCACGCTCAAGCTGCGCGCCAGCGACGAACGGCGCCTGACGCTCGAACGCGAGCTCGATCCCCTGCGTCAACGTATCACCGAATTCCAGCTGAAGGAACAGGCGGCGCGCCTCGGCTCCGAGCAATATCAGCAGCTGTTGGCCGATGCCGAAGCCGACCTCGATGCCATCGCGCTGTCGATCGAAACCGACAAGGTGCGCATCCCCGGCATGCAGGCCGAAATCGATCGGCTGCATCGCGAAGTCGCTGCCCTCGGCGCGGTCAATCTGGCAGCACTCGACGAGCTGGCGACGGCCAGCGAGCGCAAGATTTTTCTCGATGCGCAATCGGCCGACCTGAACGAAGCCATCGGCACGCTCGAAGATGCGATCCGCAAGATCGATGGCGAGACGCGCGAACTGCTCGGCGGTACGTTCAAGATCGTCAACGAGCACTTCGGCCGCATGTTCCCCGAGCTGTTTGGCGGCGGCAATGCGCGCCTCGTGATGACCGGCGACGAGATTCTGGATGCGGGCGTGCAGGTGCTGGCGCAGCCGCCAGGCAAGAAGAACCAGACCATCCATTTGTTGTCGGGCGGCGAGAAAGCGCTGACAGCGATCGCGCTGGTTTTCGCGATCTTCCAGCTCAACCCGGCGCCGTTCTGCCTTCTGGACGAAGTCGATGCACCGCTCGACGACGCCAACACCGAGCGCTATGCCAAACTCGTTACCGCCATGAGCCGCGAGACCCAGTTCCTTTTCATCAGCCACAACAAGATCGCCATGGAAATGGCCGAGCAACTGATCGGGGTGACCATGCAGGAGCAGGGCGTGTCGCGCATCGTGGCAGTCGATATGGACGCTGCGGTGTCCATGGTCGAAGCGGCTTGAAAGCGAACAGACCATGAGCAGTCTCACGATCGCGCTGGCGATTCTCGGCGGTTTGTTTCTCGCGGCCGTCATCGGCTATGACGCTTGGATGTCGCGCCGCAATTCTCCGAGGCAACCCGACAACGTCGATGGCGAGCCGTACCGCGCGACGATGCCGGCGTCGCTCTCGCCGGAAGACCCGGTGCGCTATGTCGAACCGCATCAGGTGCCTGGCAACGAGCGGCACGAGCCGTTGTTCGACCCCGATCTACCAGCGCCGGCCGCGTTACCGATTCCATCCGCGGACCGCCGCGGAGGGCTCGATCCGCTGATCGACGTCATCGCGCCGGTGTCGCTCGATGGGCTGGCGTCCGGCGATGCCGCTATTGCCGCGATGCCATCGACACGCCGTGCCGGCAGCAAGCCGGTCGCCGTCGAGGGCCTCAACGAACACACCGGCGAATGGGAGCTGCCGGCGCCGGGCCAGCGCTACGGCGCTTTCCAGGTCGGCGTGCAATTGGCCAACCGCACAGGGGCGCTGAACGAGATCGAGTATTCGGAGTTCGTCGTCAAGGCGCAGGCTTTCGCCGACGCGCTCAACGGCGCACCGGAATTTCCGGAAATGCTCGACGAGGTGGCGCGCGCTCGCGAGCTCGACCAGTTCGCCAGCGCGCACGACGCCCAACTCGGCTTCGTGCTGCGTGCGCTGCATGCTGCGTGGAGCCCCGGCTACGTGCAGCAGAACGCGGCGCGGCTCGGTTTCGTTGCCGGAATGATTCCCGGGCGCATGGTGTTGCCGACGTCGGAAGTCGGCTTGCCGCCGATCCTCGGCCTGTCATTCGACACGCAAGCCGCCCTGGCCGACGACCCGGCGCAGTCGGCCATTCGCGAACTGACACTGAGCCTCGACGTGCCCCAGGTCGACCGCGGCGAGCGTCCCTTCGAACGCATGCGGGAAGCTGCAGCGACGCTGGCGCGCGAGATGGACGGTGTGGTCACCGATGGCGACGGCCAGCTGCTGCGCGACGACACGATGGACGTGATCGGCGCCGACCTCGAGCAGCTGTACGACACGCTCGAATCGCGCGACTTGGCGGCCGGCACGCCGTTAGCACGCAGGCTGTTCAGCTAAGCCCACGGACTTTTTCGAACGACTCCCGGAGACATACGATGACGAAGCGCGATCAGGCCGCAAAGGAGGCCGAACGCGACCCCGCGAATCAAGCCGCAGCGCTGACTGAAAAGCTACGCCATCATGCGCACCTGTACTACGTGCTGGATGCGCCCGAGCTGCCCGACGCCGAGTACGACAAGCTGTTCCAGCGGCTGCAAGCGATCGAAGCCGAACATCCCGAGCTCCGAGCGCCCGATTCGCCAACGCAGCGCGTGGGCGGCAAGGTGCTCGAAGGCTTCGTCAAGATCCGCCACAGCGTGCCGATGCTGTCGATTCGCACCGAGACCGACATCACCTCGACAGGCGCCAACGCTTTCGACGCGCGCGTGCGGCGCGAACTCGGCCTGGCCGAAGACGCGGCGCAGATTGCTTATGTGTGCGAGCTCAAGTTCGACGGCCTGGCCATCAACCTGCGCTACGAACACGGCGTGCTGGTGCAGGCCGCGACGCGCGGCGACGGCGAAGTGGGTGAAGAGGTCACGCAGAACATCCGCACGGTTCAGCAGATTCCTCTGAGGCTCGCCGGCGAGGCGCCCCCGCCACCGGTGGTCGAAGTGCGCGGCGAGGTCTACATGAAGCGCGCCGATTTCGACGCGCTGAACGAGCGCCAGCGCGGGAAGATCGCGGCCGGTCAGAAGAACGAGAAAGTGTTCGTCAATCCGCGCAACGCCGCGGCCGGGGCGGTGCGGCAACTCGATCCTGCCATCGCAGCCGCCCGGCCGTTGAGCTTCTTCGCGTACGGCCTGGGTGAGGTTTCGCCACCCGAACTAGGCGGCCCCGATTGCCCGACGCAATTCGACTGGCTGCAGCAGTTTCATTCGTGGGGATTTCCGGTCGCGACGCAGACGACGCGTGCCAGCGGTGCCGCCGAACTCATCGCGTTTCACGAGAACATCGGGCGGCAGCGCGATGCCTTGCCATACGACATCGACGGTGTGGTCTACAAGGTCGACAGCGTCGAGCTCCAGCGGCGGCTGGGCTTCGTATCGCGCGAGCCGCGCTGGGCCGTGGCGCACAAGTACCCGGCACAGGAGCAGTTGACGACAGTGCAGGCGATCGAGATCCAGGTCGGGCGCACCGGCAAGCTCACGCCGGTCGCCAAGCTGGCGCCGGTGTTCGTCGGCGGCGTGACGGTAACCAATGCCACGCTGCACAACGAAGACGAAACGCGGCGCAAGGATGTGCGTGTCGGCGACACGGTGATCGTGCGCCGCGCGGGCGATGTGATTCCGGAAGTCGTGGGACTGGCGCCCGACAGCGCTGCTTTGCCGGACGACCAACGCGGCCCTGTCTTCACCATGCCGCACAAGTGCCCGATCTGCGGCTCCGACGCGGTGCGCGAAGAGGACGAAGTGGACTACCGCTGCACCGGCGGCTTGTTCTGCGCAGCCCAGCGCAAGGAAGCGATATTGCACTTCGCGGCCCGCCGCGCGGTCGAGGTCGAAGGCTTGGGCGACAAGCTGGTCGAGCAGCTGGTCGACGCCAACCTCATCCGTACCTTGCCCGATCTGTACAAGCTCGGTTTCACCACGCTGGTCGGGCTCGATCGCATGGCGGAAAAGTCGGCCAGGAACATCGTCGATGCGCTCGAAAAATCGAAAGAGACGACCTTGCCGCGCTTTTTGTTCGGGCTGGGTGTGCGGCACGTCGGCGAGAGCACCGCGAAGGATCTGGCCAAGCACTTCGGCAAGCTCGACTCGATCATGGACGCCACCGAAGCTGAGCTGCTTGAAGTGAACGATGTCGGCCCGGTGGTCGCACAAAGTTTGCGAACGTTTTTCGACCAACCTCACAACCGCGAAGTGGTCGAGCAGCTTCGCGCTTGTGGCCTGACCTGGAAAGAGGGCGAGCCCGCGCCGCGCATTGCGCTGCCGCTGGCTGGCAAGACCTTTGTCATCACCGGGACCTTGCCGACGCTGAGCCGAGACGAGGCCAAGGACAAGCTCGAAGCCGCAGGCGCCAAAGTGGCGGGCTCGGTGAGCAAGAAAACCGACTATGTCGTCGCCGGCGAAGAGGCGGGGAGCAAGCTTGAAAAGGCGCATACGCTCGGTGTCGCGGTGATCGACGAAGCGGCGATGCTCGCGCTGTTGACAAGCGCGGCATGACGTTGGCGTTCGAATGACGCGGATGTGAGGGGCGCGGATGTGAGGGCCGCGGATGTGAGAGCGCGGATGTTACGGCTGCTTTACGCAACGTTACCCAGCTTCACAAAACTCGGGTCAACAACGGCGCAGCGCTCGCGTTGGATGATTCTGACCAGGAGAACCCTCATGAAATATCTGCGCTCGATCGCCATGGCTGCTACAGCCGGCACCATGTTGCTTCTCACCGGCTGCGTGGTCGCGCCTCCGGGCTATCCCGGCTACCAGGGCTACAACGAATACGGGCAGGCGGTTTATGCCCAGCCGGGCCCGGTGGTCGCTCCAGCGCCGGCCATCTCTATCGGCATCGGGGGCTACTATCGTGGCGGCGGCTATGACCGGGGTTACTACGGCGGCCGAGGCGGGTACTACGGCCATGGCGGCTGGCGCTGACGTCCCGTTTGGTTGATCGCACATGCGAGCATCCGCTGATGGCGTCTGCACAGCCTCACGAAGCACTGTCGCCACCGTCTGGTGCATGAGGAATTCCTGATGAGAACAAGTGTTCGTATTGCAGCTGCCTGGGCTGCGGGTATCGCAGGCGCACTGGCTTTGAGCGGTTGTGCGGTCGCACCGGCCGGCTCCGTGGTGTACACCGACGCGGGCTATCCGGCCTATTCCGCTCCGTACTCCGCTCCGTATTACGCCGACCCATTTGTCGTCGCGCCGCCGGTGTATCTGGGCCTCTATGGCAACTACGGATATTCCGGCTATTACGGCGGTCGCGGCTACTACGGTGGGCGTCCGGGGTACTGGAACCGTCCCGGCGCGTATGGCCGACCGGGGTATGGTCCAAGGCCAGGCTTCACGCCGCGTCCAGGCTTCGCACCCCGACCCGGTTACGGTGGTGGTGGCCGGCCGGGCTATGGCGGCGGGCGCGGCGGCGGCGGCTTCAGGCGCTGAGCCTCGCGATAATCTCGGCATGGCCACACACGAAATTTTGAAGATGGGCGACCCCCGTTTGCTGCGCATCGCGCTGCCGGTGGACGCATTCGATACCGACGAGTTGCACCTGTTGGTGCGCGACATGTTCGAGACCATGCACTCGGTGAGTGGCGCCGGCCTGGCCGCGCCGCAGATCGGCGTCGATCAGCAGCTGGTGATCTTCGGCACTGACGCCGTGAATCCACGCTACCCGGACGCGTCGATCGTGCCGCGCACCGTCCTTGTCAATCCCGTCATCACACCGCTCGGCGATGAAGAAGAAGAGGGCTGGGAGGGCTGCCTTTCTGTGCCGGGCTTGCGCGGAGTGGTGCCGCGCTTTGCCAACATCCGCTACACCGGGTTCGATCAGTATGGCGACCCGATCGACCGCACCGTGAGCGGCTTTCATGCGCGGGTCGTCCAGCATGAGGTGGATCACTTGCTAGGCAAGCTGTACCCGATGCGCGTGCGCGACTTTTCTCGCTTCGGTTTCACCGAGGTTCTGTTTCCAGGCCTCGATGCAAGCGAAGACGACTGACTGTGCCAGCGCAGGAGACTAGTTGAAACGGCCGGTGCGGCCGCCGAGGCTCAAGCCGCCTGCGCCCAGAAAACCGACCGCTACCGCCGCCGCCAGGAACATGCCTTGCAACTCGAGTTGCCAGCCGCCTTGCTTGCTCAGCGCGCTCAGGTCGCCCATGTGCACCAGATAGATGGCGAACAACATGTTGAGTGCAATGATCCAGGCGGCGGGTCGTGTGAAGAACCCGATGAGGATGAGCGCCGGCGCAATGACTTCGCCGATATAGACGCCATAAGCCAGCAACGGCGGCAAGCCGTGTGACGTCAGCTGGCTCGAGACGAAACCGACGCCCCCTTTCAGTTTGGCGATGCCATGCAGCAGGATGAGGATCCCAAGGGCAAGGCGGAGGATCAGTTTGCCGGTGTCATCGCTTCGGGTCATTGGGTTTCTCCGTTATCAGGTTGAGGTGCGAGGATGTTAATGAACTGTGGGCCGCATCCTGCGTACACTGCGAAAAATCGCTCTCGCGCACGCTTTGGCGCACTCATTCGCACTTTTAGGCACTGATCGCAACACCATGAAAAGTATTCGTCCGACGCTCGTATCGGCTGCCGCTGCAGCGCTTTCCATCCTGGCGCTGGCCGCCTCGGTGCCAGCCTTTGCCGGCAAGACGCTCGATGCGGTGAAGGCGCGAGGCACGGTCAAGTGCGGCGTGACCAACGGCGTCGCCGGCTTTTCGGCACCGGACACGCAAGGCAACTGGTCGGGCCTCGACGTCGACAGCTGCCGCGCCATTGCGGCGGCGGTGCTGGGTGATCCCAAGAAGGTCGACTTCGTGCCGCTCAATTCGCAGCAGCGCTTTTCCGCCCTGCAGGCCGGCGAGGTCGACATCCTGGCGCGCAACACGACATGGAACCTGACGCGCGATGCCTCGCTCGGCTTCAACTTCACGACGATCAATTACTACGACGGGCAGGGCTTCCTGGTGCCGAAGAAGATCAAGGTGACGAGCGCCAAGCAACTCAAGGGGGCGACCATCTGCACGCAGTCGGGCACCACCAACGAGAAGAACGTGTCGGACTGGTTCAAGGCGCAGAACATCCCGATCAAGACCGTCGTGTTCGAAAGCTTCGAGGCCTCGTTCAAGGCCTTCTTCGCAGGCCGTTGCCAGGCCTTCACGACCGATGCCTCGGCCCTTGCCGGCCTGCGAAACAAGGAGGCGCCCAATGCCGACGACTACCTGATCCTGCCGGAACTGATCTCCAAGGAACCGCTCGCGCCACTGGTGCGCCGTGGCGACGACGAGTGGTTCGCCATCGCCAAGTGGGTGCCCAACGCGCTCATCGAGGCGGAGGAGGTCGGCATCACGCAGGCCAACATCGACACCCTCAAAACCGACAGCAAAGACCCGGCGCAGCAACGGCTGCTCGGCACCAGCGACGACCTCGGCAAGCTGCTCGGGCTCGACAAGGACTGGTCGTACCGCGCCATCAAGGCGGTCGGCAATTACGGTGAAATCTTCGAACGCAACGTCGGACCCAAGTCGGTGTTGAAGCTGCCGCGCGGCGTCAACAACCTGTGGAGCAAGGGCGGCCTGATGTACGCCCCTCCTGTCCGGTGAAGGGGGCGGCGTCCGGCCGCTGGATCGCCTGGGTCGTTCAGGCCCTGCTGCTCGCCGCCATCGCGGGCGGTGCCGTCTGGCTGGTGTTGCATGCGCTGGGCGTTTTGCGCGCACGCGGCGTGCAGTCGGGATTCGATTTTCTGCTCGACCCGGCCGGCTTCGGCATCGGTGAGGGCTGGCTCGATTTCGAGGCGGGGCAACCATACTGGCGCGCTTTTCTGGCGGGCCTGATCAACACGCTGCGCGCCGCGGTGCCGGCCTCGATCCTGGCCGTCGTGTTCGGCACGTTGATCGGCATCGGCCGGCTCGCGCCGCACGTGCTGGTGCGCGGCATCTGCGGCGCGTACGTGCAGACGCTGCGCAACATCCCGCTCCTCGTACAGATGCTGATGCTGTACTTCGCACTCACGCAGCTGCTGCCCGATTCGACCGAAGCCATCGAGCTGGTGCGCGGCGTGTGGCTCAGCAAGGACGGCCTGACGATCCCGTGGCCGGTGCGCGAGGCCGGCGCCTGGTGGCCGTCGCATTTCGATTGGCCCGAGCGCAGCAGTTTCAACGTGACTGGCGGTGCGGCACTCAGCCCGGAATACCTCACGGTGGTGATCGGGCTCGCGGCGTACACGGCCGCGTTCGTCGCGGAGATCGTGCGGGCCGGCATCGGTTCGGTCTCACAAGGTCAGAAGCTCGCTGCGCAGGCGCTCGGCCTCACGCCGCTGCAGCAACTGCGCATCGTCGTACTGCCGCAAGCGCTGCGGGTGATCGTGCCGTCGCTCACAAACCAATTGCTGAGCCTCACGAAGAACTCGTCGCTGGCGGTGGCGGTCGGCTATCCGGAGCTGATGTCGATCGCAAACACATCCTTCAACTCGACCGGCCGCACTTTCGAATGCATCGCCATCATCATGGCGGTCTACCTGGCGTTGTCGTTGTCGATCTCGGGCGCAATGAATTTTTACAACGCGCGGGTTGCGTTGCGGGGGTGGCAATGAACGACCGGATCGCCTGGCGCAGCGAACTGTTCGGCTCGCCGGTGCGAAGCGTGTTCACGGTCGTGCTGCTGGCGTTGTTCGCATGGGTCGGCGTATACGTGTTCGACTGGGCCGTGTTGCACGCGGTGTTCCGACCCGACGCCGAGGCCTGTAGAGCGGCCGGCCATCACGGTGCCTGCTGGGGCGTGATCGCCGAAAAATGGCGCCCGATTCTGTTCGGCCGCTATCCGTACGAAGACCAGTGGCGTCCCGCTGTCGCCGTTGCCGTGCTGACCGCGACGACGCTGCTGAGTGCCTGGCCGCGCAGCTGGCGCGTCTGGCTGCTGCCGCTGTGGGTCGTCACGCTGGTGGTTTTCGTGGTGCTGATGCGCGGTGGCTGGCTCGGCCTTGTCTACGTGCCGACCAGCCGTTGGGGTGGCCTTCCGCTGACCATCAGCCTGGCGGTCGTCAGTCTGGCGCTGGCATTTCCGCTGGCGTTGCTGCTGGCTTTGGGGCGCCGCTCCCAATGGCCTGTGGTGCGCACCTTGAGCGCTACCTATATCGAGCTGGTGCGCGGCGTGCCGTTGATCTCGGTGTTGTTCATGGCGTCGTTTTTGCTGCCGCTGCTGTGGCCTTCGGGATGGCAGCCCGACGTGCTGGTGCGCGTGCTGGCTGGCCTGGCGTTGTTCGTCGCCGCCTACTTGGCGGAGATCATCCGTGGTGGACTGCAGGCGGTGCCGCGCGGACAGACCGATGTCGCGATGGCGCTGGGCTTCGGCCGCTGGCCGGTACAGCGTGACATCATCCTGCCGCAAGCGCTGCGACTGGTCGTTCCTGCCCTGACCAACAGCGTGGTCGGCACGTTGAAAGACACCTCGCTCGTGACCATCGTCGGCTTGTTCGAACTGACCGGCGCGCTGGGCCTGGCGCTCGGCGGTGATACGACCTGGCGGCCGTTTTACCTCGAAGGCTACCTGTTCCTGGCCGCGGTCTACTGGGTGCTGTGCTTCAGCCTGTCGCGCTACAGCGCGTGGCTGGAACGCCGGCTGTCAACGGGGCGCGACTGACGCGCCAGGCGCAGTGTCTGCGCGGCGTCCGATTCGGTCTGTTCAGTCGCCCAGCGCCTGGTCCACCACCGTCTGCGCCTCACCCAGAATCCGCTGCAAATGCGCTTCACCCAGGAAGCTCTCGCCGTAGATCTTGTAGATGTTCTCGGTGCCCGAAGGCCGCGCCGCAAACCAGCCGTTCTCGGTCATGACCTTGACGCCGCCCAACGCTGCGCCGTTGCCCGGTGCGTTGCTCAAGACGTTCACGACTTTTTCCCCGGCCAGTTGCGTGGAGGTGATCTGCGCTGGCGACAACGTCGACAGGCGCTTCTTTTGCGCCGGCGTGGCGGCCGCATCGACTCGATCAGACACCGGCTTGCCGAGCGCGGCGGTCAACTCGGCATAGCGCTCGCCCGGGTCGCGCCCGGTCTGCGCCTTGATCTCGCCAGAGAGCAGGGCGGCGATGAGTCCGTCCTTGTCGGTCGTCCAGACCGCGCCATCGCGACGCAGAAAGGTCGCGCCGGCGCTCTCTTCGCCGCCGAAGCCGAGCGAACCGTCGACCAGTCCGTCGACGAACCACTTGAAGCCGACCGGCACCTCGTACACCTTGCGGCCCACGCTGGCAGCCACGCGGTCGATCATGCTGCTGCTGACCAGCGTCTTGCCGACGGACGCCGATGCCGACCAGTGCGGGCGGTGCGTGAAGAGGTAATCGACCATCACCGCCAGGTAACTGTTCGGCTGCATCAGGCCCGACGTGCGCGTGACGATGCCGTGACGGTCGTGGTCGGTGTCGCAGGCGAAGATGATCGGAAAGCGCTCCTTGTGTTCCACCAGGCTGTGCATCGCGTAGGGCGACGACGGGTCCATGCGGATGCGCCCGTCCCAGTCGAGCGACATGAAGCGAAACCGCGGGTCGACCTCGGGGTTGAGCACTGTCAGCTTGAGCTTGTAGCGCGCGCCGATGGCCGCCCAGTAGTTGACGCCGGCACCGCCGAGCGGGTCGACGCCCATCTCGACTTCGGCACCGCGGATGGCGTCCATGTCGATCACGCTGGCGAGGTCTTCGACGTAATTGTTGAGGAAGTCGTGGCGATGCGTGGTCGATGCTTTAAGCGCCTGCGCCAGCGGCATCCGCTTCACGCCGGCAAGTCCGTTGGCCAGCATCGCGTTGGCTGCAGCCTCGACCGCCGACGTGATGTCGGTGCCGGCCGGTCCCCCGTTCGGCGGGTTGTATTTGAAGCCGCCACTCTCGGGCGGATTGTGCGAGGGCGACACCACGATACCGTCGGCCAGCCCGCTGCCCGGGCCGATTTTTCGACCGCGGTTGTACACCAGGATGGCGTGCGACACGGCCGGCGTCGGCGTGTACTCGTCGTCTTTCGACAGCATCAGCTCGACGCCATTCGCGGCCAGCACTTCCACCGCACTGGCGAAAGCCGGCGTCGACAGCGCATGCGTGTCGATGCCCAGAAACAAAGGGCCGTCGATGCCCTTTTGCTTCCGAAAGTCGCAGATGGCCTGCGTGATCGCCAGCACATGCCACTCGTTGAACGAGTCGTCGAAAGACGAGCCGCGATGGCCCGAAGTACCGAAGGCGACGCGCTGCGCCGCCACCGACGCATCGGGCCGGCCGCTGTAGTAGGCCGAGATGAGCCGCGGCACATTGACCAGCGATGCGTACGGTGCCGGCTGGCCGGCGAGGGGGCTGATCTTCTGGCTCATGTCATGTCTCCGGTCATGTCTCCGGCAAAGCCGGCCACTGGTAGTCGACGAGATCGCCGATGCGCTCGACGGTGATGTCGGCGGCCGCATAGGCGGCAAGGGCTTGCGTGTCGAGCGCGTAATGGCCCTGGCGCACGAAAACGGTGGTCAGGCGCGCACCCCAAACGGCCTTCATGGCCGACAGGATGCGCAGCTTGTCGTCGATCATCACGTAGTGCCGGGCAGGGTAGGCGGCGGCGATGGCGTCCAGCATCTGCTCTTTGTGCACGTAGATCAGGACGCGGCCTTCGACGGCGTCCCAGAGCGCAGCCTGTTGCACTTTGCGCGGTTGAAAGACGACATCGCCGTCCGACACGATGGCGACAGGGCCGCGTTGCCGAAGCGCCTTCAGCGCATCCAGTGCGCCCGGATACACACGGTCGGCGAACGGATAGTCGATCAGGTAGCCGGACATCAGCAGCAAGCGCGAGTCCTTCATGCCACGCAGGCTCTCGTCGTTGCGATAGTGCTGCAGCGCGCCGAGGTAATCGACGTAGCCAAGCTCGGTCCGCAGCGTTTCCAGCGTTTCCCAGTAACGATCGGCGCTGGCCATGCCGAAGGCCTCTTCGAGATGTTGCCGCAGGTCGGCAATGATCCGGTCGTTGTCGAGCAGCGTGTTGTCGACATCGATGAGGTAGACGGTGTCGGTGGGCTCGGTCATCGAAAAAACTCCGGAATGTTCGGTGGCTGATCAGGGCGCGAGCGCTTCGAGCAACTCGGTCTGGATGGCCAGCTGGGCGCGCTGGCCCTGCAGCTCGGGGCCGCTGATCAAAAAGCTGTCTTCCACCCGCTCGCCCAGGGTCGTAACCTTGGCAAGTTGCAGATTCAGGTGATGGTGCGCCAGTACCCGTGCCACCGAATACAACAGGCCTGCACGGTCACTCGCCGAGATGTTGAGAACCCAGCGCTGCGCCTTGTCGTCCGGCACCAGGCTGATGCGCGGGTTGATTGGAAAGCTGCGCACGCGGCGCGACACGCGGCCCTTGCTCGGCGCGGGCAGCGGTCCGGTTTCTTCGAGCGCCTTGGCGAGGCCCGTCTCGACCATGCTCATCAGGTCGCGGTAGTGCTCCGGCGCGAAGGCGGTCACGATCTGGAAGGTATCGAGCGCGTAGCCGTTGCTCGTGGTGTGGACCTTGGCGTCGATGATGCTGAACGACGACTGGTCGAAGTAGCCGCAGATGCGCACGAACAGATCGGGCTGGTCGGGCGTGTACACGACCACCTGCAGTCCCTCGCCGATGGGCGACAGCCGAGCCCGCACGATGGGCTGCGTCGACGGATCGATCGGCACCCCGCGCATCGGCACGTGACGCGACAGCTGCTTGGCATGCCAGGCAATTTCCGACGCGTCGTGCCGCATGAAGTAGCCGACGTCGAGCGTCTCCCACAGAGCCTTGTGCGATTCGAAACGCTCCGCATACAAAGCCAGTTGCACCAGGGCGTCGTGCTTGCGCGCTTCGATCTCGGCACCCGCATCCGGCATGTGGCCGCCGAGCGTACGCAGCGTGGCGCGGTACAGGTCTTCGAGCAGCTTGCCTTTCCACGCGTTCCAGACACGCGGCGAGGTGCCGCGGATGTCGGCGATGGTCAGCAGGTAGAGGCCGGTCAGGTAACGCTCGCTGCCGACACGCTTGGCGAAAGCGCCGATGACTTCCGCGTCGCTCAGGTCCTGCTTTTGCGCGACCGTGCTCATGGTCAGGTGCTCGGTCACCAGAAATTCGATGAGCTTCGTGTCTTCGCGGCCGATGTCGTGCTGCTGGCAAAAACGCCGCACGTCGCGCGCACCGAGCGTGGAGTGATCGCCGCCGCGGCCCTTGGCGATGTCGTGGTACAAGGCCGCCACATAGAGCACCCACGGCTTGTCCCAGCCGGCCGCGAGCTGCGAACAAAACGGGTACTCGTGCGCGTGCTCGGCCACGAAAAAGCGCCTTACGTTGCGCAGCACCATGAGGATGTGCTGATCGACCGTGTAGACGTGGAACAGGTCGTGCTGCATCTGCCCGACGATGCTCCGGAACACGCGCAGGTAGCGGCCCAGCACCGACGTCTGGTTCATCAGCCGCATCGCGTGCGTGATGCCGCGCGGCTCCAGCAGCATGCGCATGAAGGTGATGTGATTCACCCGGTCGTTGCGAAACTTGCTGTCCATGACGCGGCGCGCGTTGTACAGCGCCCGCAGCGTGCGCGGCGAAAGGCCGTTCACTCCGATGGTCTTCTGATACAGCAGGAACGTTTCGAGAATCGCGTGCGGATCGCGCTGGTACAGGTCGTCGCTGGCGATCTCGATCAACCCGCCTTTCTCGAAGAAGCGGTCGTTGATACGGGTTGGCTGATCGGCCTGCGGCTGCAGTCGCTCGGCGATGTTGAGCAGCATGATCTGGTTCAGCTGCGTCACCGCCTTGGCCGCCCAGTAATAGCGCCGCATCAACGCCTCGCTGGCCTTGCGCTGCGAAATGCCCTCGTAGCCGAAGGTGGCTGCCACGGCCGTCTGCAAGTCG
This sequence comes from Variovorax sp. LG9.2, assembly GCF_035018885.1. Lineage (NCBI taxonomy): Bacteria > Pseudomonadati > Pseudomonadota > Betaproteobacteria > Burkholderiales > Comamonadaceae > Variovorax > Variovorax sp. LG9.2. Next base: position 99,159 of record NZ_JASJXB010000005.1, read on the forward strand.
AACACCAGCCGGTCTTCGCGCCGGTTGGCGATCACGTGAAGGCGCGCGCGAATCAGGCTGAGCAGCGCCTCGTTGCGCTTGATCTGCTGAACTTCGAAAACGGTCGCCAAGCCGCTTTTGGCGAGGTCGTCCCAGCGACTGCCGAAGCCGGCCGCCTTTGTCATCCACAGAATGGTCTGCAGGTCGCGCAGCCCTCCCGGCGATTCCTTGCAGTTGGGTTCCAGCGCGTAGGGCGTGTTGTCGTACTTTTGATGCCGATGCCGCATTTCTTGCGACTTGGCAGCGAAGAAAGCCTGCGGGTCGATGGCCGCCGTGAAGCGTTTGCGAAAGCTGGTGTAGAGCTTCTTGTCGCCGGCGATCAGCCGCGATTCGAGCAGCGACGTCTGCACCGTGACGTCTTTTTCGGCCTCACCCAAGCATTCGTCGATGGTGCGAACGCTCGACCCGATCTCGAGACCGGCATCCCAGCAGCGGCCGATAAAAGCCTCGATGCGGCCGGGGTCGATGGAGTCGGCATGGCTGGCCGGCAGCAACAACAGCACATCGACGTCGGAATACGGAAAGAGCTCGCCGCGACCGAAACCGCCGACGGCTGCCAGCACCAGCTCATTGCCGAAATCAGCGTCTTGCCAGAGCATGCGCAGCGTCTCGTCGGCCAATGCCGACAGCTGGCGCAACACACCGTGCACGCTGCGAGTCGGTGCACGGGCAAAGCGCAGCGTGTCGAACAGGGCGAGCTTGTCTGCGCGATACGACTCGCGCAGCATCCCCACGTCGATGTTCGGAGCTTCGATCACACCATGTCGGTCGAACGGGCTGTCATCGATCAGGTTTTGGTGGCGGTGACGAACGAAGGCGGCGGCGGGCTGCCGGCCGACAGAGTCAGCACCTCGTAGCCGGTTTCGGTCACCAGCACCGAATGCTCCCACTGGGCCGACAGCGAATGATCGCGCGTGACGATGGTCCAGCCGTCGTACTGGCCGGCCTTGGCGTCTTCCTTGATGTCGCGCTTGCCGGCGTTGATCATCGGCTCGATGGTGAAGATCATGCCGGGCTTGAGTTCTTCCATGGTGCCGGGGCGGCCATAGTGCAGCACCTGCGGTTCTTCATGAAAGTGCCGGCCGACACCGTGTCCGCAAAACTCGCGGACGATCGAGAAACCATGCCCTTCAGCGAACTTCTGAATGGCGTGCCCGACGTCTCCCAAATGCGCGCCGGGACGCACCTGCAGGATGCCGTGCCACATCGCGTCGTAGGTGATGGCGCACAGGCGCTTGGCCGCGATCGACGCGTCGCCGATCACGAACATCCGGCTGTTGTCACCGAACCAACCGTCCTTGACGACGGTGACGTCGATGTTCATGACGTCGCCCTTCTTGAGGGGCTTGTCGTTCGGGATGCCGTGGCAGACCACGTGATTGACCGAGGTACACAGCGATTTAGGGAAGGGCACGCTGCTGGCGCCCATGTAGCCGACTGTCGCGGAGGTGGTGCCTTGCTCGACCATGTACTCGGCCGCCAGGCGGTCGATTTCGTTGGTCGTGATGCCGGGCTGAATGAAGGGCGTGAGGTAGTCCAGCACCTCGGAGCCCAGCCTGCCGGCCACGCGCATCGCGGCAATGCCTTCGGCGTTGTTGTAGGTAATGCTCATGCCTCAATTATCCCATCGGCCCCCCGTTAAACTTGAAGGCTCATGCGGATGGCCCCAGTCAGCGGCCATCCGGTCTGAAGTTCTTCTTTGTTCTTCCTTTTCTCCGGTCGGTCTCCCGGCCCAGGCCATCATCGTGACGCAGTCCGTTCCCACCGCCACTTCTTTAGTGACTCCTGTCGTGACCTTGTTCGAGGGCGGGACCGCACTCAGTGACTTTCGAGCGCGCCAGTTGCTGCCCCGGCTGCAGGTCATCGAGCCGAAGATCGACGGGCTTGCCGCGCGATTCGTGCACCTGGTCGTCACCGACACCGCGCCGACGGCCGCGGAGCGCGAGCATCTGGCCGCATTGCTGACCTACGGCGAGCCCTTCCTGGCGCCGAAAAGTTCTACCACGCTGGTCGTCACCCCGCGGCTCGGTACGGTCTCGCCGTGGGCTTCGAAAGCGACCGACATCGCGCATAACTGCGGGCTCGCCCTACGCCGCGTCGAGCGCGTCACGCAATACCACTTGAGTTTGAAATCACCCCTCATCGGCAAGGCGCCGGTGATCGGCGACGAAAAGCTGGTGGCGGTCGCCGCGCTGCTGCACGACCGCATGACCGAGTCGGTGCTGCCAGGCGTCGAAGGTGCTGCCGCACTGTTCGCGGAACTGCCGGCGCAGCCAATGGTGCAGGTCGACGTGCTGGTCGGGGGCAGGGCGGCACTGGCCGCAGCCAACACGACCTTCGGCCTGGCGCTGGCCGACGACGAAATCGACTACCTGGTCGACGCCTTCACCAAGCTCGGGCGCAACCCGAGCGACGTCGAGCTGATGATGTTCGCGCAGGCCAACAGCGAGCACTGCCGCCACAAGATCTTCAATGCCGACTTCACCATCGACGGCAAGGCGCAGCCTCAAAGCCTGTTCTCGATGATTCGCCACACGGAGAAGCAGAACCCTCAGCACACGGTGGTGGCGTATTCAGACAACGCCTCGGTGATGGAAGGCTCGCAGATCGAGCGCTTCATGGCCGACGCTTCCGGTAGCTACCAGAAGGACGACGCACTGCACCACGTGCTGATGAAGGTCGAGACCCACAACCATCCGACAGCCATTTCGCCATTTCCGGGCGCATCGACAGGCGCGGGCGGTGAAATCCGCGACGAAGGCGCGACCGGCCGGGGCTCCAAGCCCAAGGCCGGCCTGACCGGCTTTACCGTGTCCAGGCTCTGGCCGGATCCCGCGCCGGATGCCGCCCCCTATGGCAAGCCCGCGCACATCGCGAGTCCCCTCCAAATCATGACCGAAGGCCCGCTGGGCGGAGCCGCCTTCAACAACGAATTTGGGCGGCCCAACCTGCTCGGATACTTTCGTGAATACGAGCAGGCGATCGCCAGCGACGTCGACACGGTGCAACGGGGTTATCACAAGCCGATCATGATCGCCGGCGGCCTCGGCAGCATCGACGCCATCCAGACCAAGAAGATCCTGTTTCCGGCTGGCTCGCTGCTGATCCAGCTCGGCGGCCCCGGCATGCGCATCGGCATGGGCGGCAGCGCCGCAAGCTCGATGGCGACTGGCGCCAACGCGGCGCAACTCGACTTCGACTCCGTGCAGCGCGGCAATCCGGAGATCGAGCGGCGCGCGCAGGAGGTCATCAACCATTGCTGGCAGCAGGGCGCGGCCAACCCGATCCTTGCGATCCACGATGTAGGCGCCGGCGGCCTGAGCAATGCATTCCCCGAACTGACCAACGATGCCGGCCGCGGCGCTCGCTTCGACCTGCGTGCGGTACCGCTCGAAGAGTCCGGCATGGCGCCGAAGGAAATCTGGTGCAACGAAAGCCAGGAGCGCTACGTGCTGGCGATTGCCCCGGAATCGCTGGAGGTCTTCCAGGCGTTTTGCGAGCGCGAGCGGTGTCCGTTTTCGGTCGTGGGCGTGGCGACCGAGTCCCGGCAGCTGATCGTGGCCGATGAAAGCGCAGCAACCGCACCGGTTGACATGCCTATGGACGTCCTGCTTGGCAAGCCCCCCAAAATGCACCGCGACGTCAAGTCCGTCGCCCGCCGATTCAAGCCGCTCGAACTTACCGGCGTCGACCTGCAAAAGGCCGCGATCGACGTGCTCTCGCATCCGACCGTAGCCTCGAAGCGCTTCCTCATCACCATCGGCGATCGCACCGTGGGTGGCCTAACGCACCGCGACCAGATGGTCGGTCCGTGGCAGGTGCCGGTGGCCGACTGCGCCGTCACGCTGGCCGACTACAAAGGCTTTGCCGGCGAGGCGATGAGCATGGGCGAGCGCACGCCGCTGGCCACTTACGACGCGCCGGCTTCTGGCCGGATGGCGGTCGGCGAGGCCATCACCAATCTGCTGGCGGCGCCGATCGAGCTGTCGCGCGTCAAGCTGTCTGCCAACTGGATGGCGGCGTGCGGTGAGCCTGGCGAAGACGCGGCGTTGTACGAAACCGTCAAGGCGGTGGGCCTCGAGCTGTGCCCGGCGCTCGGCGTGTCGATTCCGGTGGGCAAGGATTCGCTGTCGATGCGCACGCAGTGGACCGAACCACAAGGCGCCTCCGGTGACGGCGGCGCGAAGAAAAAGGTCACCTCGCCGGTAAGCCTGATCGTCACCGCCTTCGCCACGCTGACCGACGTGCGCGGCACGCTGACGCCGCAGCTCGATGCCACCGAACTCGACACGACGCTGGTGCTGATCGACCTCGGGCGCGGCCAACACCGCATGGCCGGCAGCATCCTTTCGCAGACGCTCGGCCAGAGTGGCGACATCGTGCCCGACCTGGACGATCCGGCGCAACTGGTCGCACTGGTCAACGCGGTGAACGCCTTGCGTGCCGACGGCAAGATCCTGGCGATGCACGATCGCAGCGATGGCGGGCTGTTCGTGTCCGCCTGCGAGATGGCGTTCGCCGGCCATGTAGGCGTTGCACTCAACATCGACATGTTGATCACCGAGGGAGACGGCATTTCGGACAGCCGCATGGAAACCGGCGATGCCAAGAACTGGGCGACGCAGGTGAGCGCGCGGCGCGAGGAGCTCACGCTCAAGGCGCTCTTTAACGAAGAGCTCGGCATGTTGCTGCAGGTGCGCACCGCCGAGCGCAACGAGGTGATGCAACTGCTGCGCACGCATGGCTTGAGTGCGCACAGCCACTTCGTCGGCAAGACGCGGCCGGCCACGTCGACGATGGAAGTCGGCAAGCGAAAAATCGAAGTCTGGCGCGATGCGAAGTCGGTCTTCAGCGCGACGCTGCACGACCTTCATCAGGTCTGGGACTCGGTCAGCTGGAAGATCGCCCGGGAGCGTGACAACCCCGCCTGCGCCGACGCCGAGCACGCCGCAGCCGGCGACCCACTGGACCCCGGCCTCAGTGTCTCGCTCCCTCTTCCAGTGGGCGAGGGTTGGGGTGAGGGCAACAGCCTGAGCGCCGCACCGGCTTACCTGAAGACTCGCCCCAAAGTCGCCATCCTCCGCGAGCAAGGCGTCAACTCGCACGTCGAGATGGCCTACGCTTTCACCGAAGCCGGCTTCGAGGCGTTCGACATCCACATGACCGACCTGCAGACCGGCCGTGCCGACCTGGCGGACTTCAAGGGTGTGGTCGCGTGTGGTGGATTCAGCTACGGCGACACGCTGGGTGCAGGCATCGGCTGGGCGCGCAGCATTACCTTCAACCCGAAGCTCTCGGCGCAGTTCCAGTCGTTCTTCAGCCGTACCGACACTTTCGGACTCGGTGTGTGCAATGGCTGCCAGATGTTCGCCGAGCTGGCCGACATCATTCCCGGTGCCGAAGCCTGGCCGCGCTTCACGACGAACCAGAGCGAACGCTTTGAAGCGCGCCTGTCGATGGTCGAAGTGCTCGAATCGCCGAGCCTGTTTTTTGCCGGCATGGCGGGGGCCAAGCTGCCGATCGTGGTTTCGCATGGCGAGGGCTACGCCAACTTCAAGCACCGCGGCGACGCAGTCAAGGCCATCGCATCGATGCGCTTCGTCGACAACCATGGCCAGCCGACCGAGCAGTACCCGTCCAACCCGAACGGCAGCGCCGGCGGATTGACGGCGGTGACGACGGCCGACGGCCGGTTCACGGCAGTGATGCCCCACCCGGAGCGGGTGTCACGCAACGTGCAAATGAGCTGGACATCGGGCGACCGAAGTGCGCTGAGCCCGTGGTCGGAACTTTGGCGCAACGCGCGCAAGTGGGTTGGGTGAACGGCCCATAAAAAAAGCGGCCCGCGGGCCGCTTTTTCTTTGTGCCGCAGTGTTCCGCGGCGCTCTTTTCGACGCTTACTCGATCTTGGCCGCGGCGCGGAGATCTTCCTGGTACTTCTGCAGGCGCTGCTGCTGCAACTGTTGCGTGATCTGCGGCTTGACTTCGTCGACCTTCGGCAACTGCGCCTGGCGCACGTCGTCGAGCCGGATGATGTGATAGCCGAACTGCGACTTGATCGGTTCCGATGTGGTCTCGCCCTTCTTGAGCTTGATCAGCGCTTCCGAGAATTCAGGAACGAAACTTCCCGGATTGGCCCAGTCGAGGTCACCGCCCTTCGCGCCCGAACCTGGGTCCTTGCTCTGCTTTTTGGCAATGTCTTCGAACTTGCCGCCCTTTTTGAGGTCCGCCATGATCTTGTCGGCCTGGTCTTTCGTTTCAACCAGGATATGTCGTGACTTGTATTCCTTGCCGCCGTTGGCCGCGACGAACTTGTCGTACTCGGCCTGCACTTCGGCATCGGTCACCGGATGTGTCTTCTTGAAGTTTTCGAACAGCTGGCGAATCATGATGGCCTGGCGCGCCAGTTCGAGCTGCGCCTTGTAGTCGTCATTGGCATCGAGCGCCTGCTTTTGCGCCTCTTGCATGAACACTTCGCGGGTGATGACTTCCTCGCGAAGTTGCGGCTGCATTTCGGGGGTGACCGGGCGGCCCGCGGCGGCAAGTTGCTGGGCAAGCATGTCCATGCGGGTTTTAGGGACTGCCTTGCCGTTGACGATGGCGGCGTTTTGCGCCAGTGCTGCAAAAGAAAACGTGCCGATCAGCACCGTGGCCGTGACGGCCTTCAGGATTTGTTTTTTCATTGGAGAAGGTGGGAAAGTGAGGACCCTAAAGGGTCTCGATGGCAATGGCGTGAAGGCCCTGTGCGATGAAATTCTCCAAGGAATGATACACAAGGCGATGGCGCGCCAAACGGGACTTTCCGTCGAACAACGGCGAAGCGATGCGCACCCTGAAATGGGTGCCGTAGCCCTCGGCGTTGGCGCCCGAGTGGCCAGCATGCGAGGCGCTTTCATCGAGGACTTCGAGCGATGTGGGCTGCAAGGCTTCACGCAATGCTGCCTCCAGCGAAGCAGTGGTCGGAAGCGCAATGGTCACGGTCGTCTCGGTGTTCACGATGACTGCTCGTCCGATTTCAGATGCGGCGAAATGTAGAGGCCTTGCGCGACCAAAAACGCGATCGGGAACACGTAGCCCCACAGCTTGAAATTGACCCAAGCCTCTGTCGTGAAGTACGCCGCCACATAACCATTGATCGCCGCCATGAAGAGGCAATAGCAAATCCACGCGATGTTCAGGTGCGTCCAGATGCGGTCGGGCAATTGCAGTTGCTGGCCCAGCATCATCTGCAGGAAGTTCTTCTTGGCGACCCAGTAGGCGATGGCCAGCGCAACCGCCATGGCCGAATACAAGACCGTCGGCTTCCACTTGATGAAGCGGTCGTCGTGCAACACCAGCGTCAGCGTGCCGAACAGCAGGATCAACACCAGCGTCGCCTTCTGCATCGTCTGTAGCTTGCCCTCCCTGAAGTAGGTGATGAGCATTTGCAGAGCGGTCGCGCCCATCAGCACGGCGGTCGCGGTGTAGATGTCGGAAAGCTTGTACGCACCGAAAAACAGCAGGATGGGAAAGAAGTCGAGGACGAGCTTCATTCAGGCTTTTTCTGGAAATCCAGCGAGGCGGAATTCATGCAGTAGCGCAGGCCGGTGTCGGTCGGGCCGTCTGGAAACACGTGACCGAGATGCGCGCCGCAGTTCGCGCAGACGTTTTCGGTGCGCGTCATGCCGTGCGAACGGTCGACGATGTCCTTGATCGCGCCCGGCACGGCTTCTTCGGAAAAGCTGGGCCAGCCGCAGCCGGCGTCGAACTTCTTGCCGGCTTCGAACAGCTTGGCGCCGCAACAGATGCAGTGATACGTGCCGTCGGCCCATTCGGCTTCGTACTTGCCGGTGTAGGGGCGCTCGGTGGCCGCATGGCGCGTAACCTCGAAGGCGACGGATTCAGCGCCTTTTTCGGCCAGGATGGCCTTCCATTCGGCGTCGGTTTTCTGGACGGGTGTGGTCATGAGGAGCAGCTGATTTCGATGGAGGAAGCCCAGTCGGGCGGGAAACCGGCATATTGGTCGAAGCCGGGATGTTCTTCAAATGGGGTTTCAAGCAGTCTGAACAAGCGCTCGACGCCGCTGAAGTCTTTGCCGGCACCGGGCGAAGTGCCTTGCGCCAGTTCGATCGCCTGCTGCCCGAGGTGGTTCCGCAGCACGAACTTCGGGTTGGTCGCGAGCATCAAGTGGACTGCCGCGTCGGACGCGACGCCGGCGTGACGCCTCGAAAATAATAGCAGCCAGGCGTCGAAGCTCTCGCGATCGATGAAAAGGTCGCGCACGGGTTCAGCCGTGGCAGCGGCGGCGCCTTCGCCATTGGCCGCGCCGACATGGTGCGACAGGCGACGCCAGAAGATCGTCCAGTCGACTTTCTCTGCGGCCAGCATTTTCAGCACTCCCTCGATCAGCGCGCGGTCGCCTTCAGCCGGCTCCGACAGGCCTTCGAGCCCGAGCTTGGCCCGCATCCGCGCTTCGAACGCGCTTGGAAACACCGCTTTGTACGACTCCAGTGCGGCCACCGCGACCTCCTGCTCGCCGATCAGCGGCAGAAGCGCTTGCGCCAGGCAAAACAAATTCCAGTAAGCGACGTTCGGCTGCTGGTTGAAGGCATAGCGGCCGCTGGTGTCGCTGTGGTTGCAGATGTGCTGCGGATCGAAGCCGTCGAGAAACTGAAACGGGCCGTAGTCGATCGTGAGCCCGAGGATGCTCATGTTGTCGGTGTTCATCACGCCGTGGCAAAAGCCGACCGCTTGCCATTGCGCCATCAACGCGGCTGTGCGCTCACTGACGGCCTCGAGAAAGGCGGCGTAGGCGTTGCCGCCGAATCGGTCCGTCGTCCGGCAGGCCGGGTAGAAGTTGTCGATCACGAAGTCGGCCAGTGTCCGCAACTCGCCTTCTTTCTGATTGGCAGCGAAGTGCTCGAAGTGACCGAACCGGATGAAGCTCGGCGCGACACGCGCGACCACCGCGGCAGTTTCGATTTCTTCGCGCCGCACACGGGCATCGGAGCCGGTCACGCTTAGCGCGCGCGTGGTCGCAATGCCCAGGCCGTGCATCGCCTCGCTGCAGAGGAACTCGCGGATGCTCGACCGCAGCACCGCCCGGCCGTCGCCCATGCGCGAGTAGGGCGTGAGGCCGGCGCCCTTCAATTGCAATTCGAATCCCGACGTTTCGGGGTTCGCAGCGGTTTCGCCGAGCAGGATCGCGCGCCCGTCCCCGAGCTGGCCAGCCCACACGCCAAACTGATGGCCGCTGTAGACGCTCGAGAGCGGCGCCATCCCGGCAAGCAGGGCGTTGCCGGTGAGCACGCCGAGGGCCGAGTCGGAGGCGAACCAGTCGGCGTCGAGCCCGAGCAGTCGCGCGGTCGCGTCGCTGCGGCCAACCCAGTACGGATCGGGTAAGGGCGTTGGCTGCAGCCGGGTGAAGAAAGCCGAGCTGAGCGCGGCGAATCGATTGTCGAAGTGCAACCCGCTGTCTGAATCGGCCAGCGGGGCAACGACAGCAAGCTCGGCAATGGAAGACGAAGTCATGCTTCCATTGTCCGGCAGTTGAAAAGGCCGCACGCGCCGCACGGACCCGAGCGTCGACATGGGGCATTCCCCCATCGGCGCGCTGCTGCACTGCGCAATACTCCCGCAACGATTTCTTTTGCTATTTTTCGTTTTCGCTTTTCGATCTTTAAGGAATTTCCCCATGCTGGGTTTGATGCAAGACCAACCACTTTCGATCTCGTCGCTGATCGAATTTGCCGAGCGCCACCACGGCGACGCCGAAATCGTTTCTCGTCGGGTCGAAGGCGACATTCACCGGAGCGCCTGGAGCCAGATCGCATCCCGATCCCGCCAGGTCGCCAACGCGCTGGATGAAGAGCAACTGATCTTCAGCGACCGCGTCGCCACGCTGGCCTGGAACGGGTATCGCCACCTGGAGCTCTATTACGGCGTCAGCGGTACCGGCCGCGTGCTGCACACCATCAACCCGCGACTGCATCCCGACCAGATCGCCTGGATCGCCAACCATGCTGAAGACCAGATCCTGTGCTTCGACATGACCTTTCTGCCGCTGGTGCAGGCGGTGCACGCGCGTTGCCCATCGATCAAGAAATACGTCGCGCTGTGCGATGCCGACAAGCTGCCCGCCGATACCGGTATCCCGAACCTGGTGAGCTACGAAGCGTGGATGGGTACCCATTCGACCGTCTACGACTGGCCGACCTTCGACGAAAACTCGGCGTCGAGCATGTGCTACACAAGCGGCACCACGGGCAACCCGAAGGCTGCGCTTTACAGCCACCGCTCGACCATCCTTCACGCCTACGCTGCGGCGTTGCCCGACGTGATGTGCATCTCGGCACGCGACTCGGTATTGCCGGTGGTGCCGATGTTTCACGTCAACGCATGGGGCATTCCGTACTCGGCGGCGCTGGTGGGTGCCAAGCTGGTGTTTCCGGGGCCGGCGATGGACGGCAAGTCGATCTTCGAACTCATCGAATCCGAAGGCGTGACCTTCGCGGCAGGCGTGCCGACGGTCTGGCAAATGATGCTCGGCCACATGCAGACCAACGAGCTGAAGTTCTCCAAACTGAACCGCACGGTGATCGGTGGTTCGGCCTGTCCGCCGGCCATGATCAAGGCCTTTCAGGACCAGTACAACGTCGAGGTGCTGCACGCATGGGGCATGACGGAGATGAGCCCGCTCGGCACGCTGTGCACTTTGAAGAACAAGCATCTTTCGCTGCCACCCGAGGCGCAGACCCTCATCCGCATGAAGCAGGGCCGCGCGATCTTCGGCGTCGACATGAAGATCGTCGACGGCGCAAGCGAGGAGCTGCCATGGGACGGCAAGGCGTATGGGGATTTGCTGGTGAAGGGTCCGTGGATCGTCAAGGAATACTTCAAGGGCGAGGGCGGTGACCCGCTCATCCTCGACGCCCAGCACCGCGGCTGGTTCCCGACAGGCGACGTGGCGACCATCGACGCCGACGGTTACTTGCAGATCACCGACCGCAGCAAGGATGTCATCAAGTCAGGCGGCGAATGGATCAGCTCGATCGACATCGAGAACATCGCCGTCGCGCATCCAGCCATCGCGATGGCGGCCTGCGTGGGCGTGGCGCATCCGAAGTGGGATGAGCGGCCGATCGTTGTCGTGGTCAAGAAGCCTGGGGGCGAGGTCACACGCGAAGAGTTGCTGAAGTTCTATGAAGGCAAGACTGCCAAGTGGCAAATTCCCGATGACGTGGTGTTCATCGATGCGATCCCGCTGGGCGCTACGGGGAAAATTCTCAAGACGAAGTTGCGGGAGCAACTGAAGGACTACAAGCTGCCGAGCGTCTGAGCAAGCGATTTGCGCGGGGGTGTCGCGCGTTTCTACCGAACGGTAGAACTTGCATGTCGCATGGGTGATAAGAATGGCCCTTTGTGCTTTCCCGCTTACGGGCATTCCCTGACGGATGGGGGTGAAAACGCTTGTAACCTTGCCCGGCGCAACACGCCCTCAGGCCACACCAGGAGACCAGATTGAAGTACACACTCAAACTCATTGCCGCCACAGTACTGCTTGTCAGCGCTGCCGGCGCTTTCGCCCAGAAGGGAGAAACCGTCAAGATCGCGATGATCGAAGGTCTTTCGGGGCCTTTCGCCAACGTCGGACAGAACCAGTTGAAAAGTTGGCAATTCGTCGCGGCGAACTTGACGGCTGCCGAAAACCCAGCAGGTATCAAATTCGAGATCGAAGGCTTCGACAGCAAAAGCTCGCCGCAGGAAGCGCTCAGCCTGCTCAAATCGGCCACTGATCAGGGATACCGGTACGTCACGCAAGGCAACGGCTCGAATGTCGCAGTGCCGCTGTCCGACGCGGTTGGCAAATTCAATGATCGCAACCCCGGCAAAGAGGTGATTTACCTTAACTACGCCGCTGTGGACCCGAGCCTGACAAACGATAAGTGCAACTACTGGCACTTTCGGCTCGACGCCGACACCAGTATGAAGATGGAGGCGCTGACCTCGTTCATGAAAGATCGACCCGAGGTCAAAAAAGTCTATCTGCTGAACCAGAATTACTCCCACGGCCAGCAGGTCGCCAAGTACTTCAAGGAAGGCATGGCGCGTAAGCGACCCGATTCTCAGATCGTCGGTGATGACCTCGTGCCCCTTGGCCAAGTAAAGGACTTCGCGCCCTACGTCGCCAAAATCAAGCAGTCGGGCGCCGACACCATCGTCACCGGTAATTGGGGTCAAGACATGACCCTGTTCGTCAAGGCGTTGAACGACGCAGGCATGACCATTCCCGTGTATGCCTACTACGCCGGCGTCTCGGGCACCCCGACCGCACTGGCAGCGGCCAAGACGCCGTTGCAGGTCTACCAGATTGCCTACAACCACTCCGAATACACCGGCCGTATGGGGCAACTGGCGCGGGACTTTCAGAAGAAGTTCGACGACGATTTTTATACCTTCTCGATTTATAACGGCCTTGTCATGCTGAGTAACGCCATGGCCAAGGCGAAGTCGACGGATCCGGTCAAGGTCGCGGCTGCACTCGAGGGTCTCAAGTTCAATGGCTTCAACGGCGAAGCTGAAATGCGCAAGAGCGATCACCAGATGCAGCAGGGCATGTGGATTTCCAAATGGGAAAAGAACGGCGGCACTCACACCTACAACGATGAGAAGACGGGCTTCTCCTTCGTGCCGGTGAAGTACCTCGAGCCCTACATTGCCAGCACGCCCACCAGCTGCCAGATGAAACGTCCGTAATCGTCAGGCTGTCATGACGCAAGAACGCCGGCAAGCGATGCGAGTCGCTTCCCGGCGTTGTTTTTGGATCTACACGCTGCAACCGGCACCAACGACGCCTTCATGGAATTTTTTACTATCTCGCTTCTAAACGGGTTGAGCTACGGCTTGCTCCTTTTCATGCTCAGTTCGGGCCTTACGCTGATCTTCAGCATGATGGGTGTGCTTAACTTTGCGCACACCAGCTTTTATATGCTGGGTGCATATTTCGCGTACACCTTGTCAGGCATCGTCGGCTTCTGGCCGGCACTGCTGATCGCACCATTGATGGTCTTCGTGATCGGCGCTGCGTTCGAGCGCTATTGCCTTCGCCGCGTGCACAAGTTCGGGCATGTCCCGGAACTGCTCGTGACCTTCGGCTTGTCGTATCTGATTCTCGAAGTGGTACAGCTCGTATGGGGGCGGGCCACCGTGCCTTACGGCTTGCCGTCCCAACTGCAGGGGCCGCTCTTCACAATGTTCGGTACGCAGTTCCCACGATCGCGCTCGTTCATCATGCTGCTCGCGTTGCTGATGTTGCTGTCGGTCTGGCTGCTTCTGACGCGCACCCGCATCGGTCTGGTGATCCAGGCCGCGCTGACCCACCCGGAAACGGTTGAGTCGCTCGGGCATAACGTACCGCGTGTCTTCATGATGGTTTTTGGTGGCGGCGCGGCGCTGGCGGCCCTGGCTGGCGTCATTGCCGGCAACACCTACGTCACTGAGCCGGGCATGGCCGGCGCTGTGGGCTCGATCGTTTTCGTGGTGGTAGTAGTGGGCGGGATGGGTTCGCTGGCGGGGGCGTTTCTCGCGTCGTTGTTGATTGGCTCGTTGCAGACCTTCGCGGTAGCCATAGACCAGTCGATGGCAAGCGGACTGCAGGCAATCGGCATCCAAGTAACCGACCAGACTTTCGGGCATGAACTGCTGCAACTCAGCGTTGCGCAGGTGGCGCCGATCCTGCCGTACCTGATGCTGGTGTTGATACTGATCTTCCGGCCCAAGGGCCTGCTCGGAAAGCGGGAGGGCTGATCATGGTGTCTCCTGCCTCCTATCGATTAAAGCCCTGGAACATCGGGCGCCTGGTCATCTGGACGTTGTTCGCGTTGGTGCTTTTGGTTGCACCGCTGGTGTTTCGCAGCAGCCTTGCGCTCACCATGCTGTCGCAGATGGGCTACCTGACCATCATCTGCCTGAGCTACAACATCCTCCTGGGCCAAGGCGGCATGCTGAGCTTTGGGCATGCGGTGTACACAGGTCTTGGTGCATTCATCGCTGTCCATGCAATGAATCTTGCCGCACAAGGCAGGATCCCTATTCCGCTGGTACTGGTTCCGTTCATCGGTGGATTCGCGGGAATGTTCTTTGCGATGCTGTTGGGGTACGTGACGACTAAAAAGTCCGGCACGACCTTCGCGATGATCACCCTTGGCATAGGCGAATTGGTCGCGGCCATGTCGCTCATGTTTCCTGGGTTCTTCGGCGGCGAGGGGGGCATCACCACCAACCGCACCTACGGGACCTTCTTCGGTTGGAACTTTGGTCCCCAGATCCAGGTTTACTACCTGATCGCTGTTTACTGCTTCATTGCCACCGGCCTCATGTTCGCCTTCACTGGTACGCCGCTCGGGCGCATGCTCAATGCGGTACGCGACAACCCCGAGCGCGTTGAATTCATCGGCTACAACACGCAGCGCGTGCGCTACCTCAGTTTTGTCGTCGCCGGCTTCTTTGCCGGTATCGGTGGCTCGCTGGCAGCCGTCAACTTCGAGATCGTGAATTCGTCGGACAGTCTCAGCGGTGTGCGCTCGGGCGGCTACTTGCTGTTCACCTTCTTGGGCGGCGCCACGTTCTTCTTCGGGCCGATCATCGGAGCCGTGCTGCTCGTGTTTGCATCGGTGCTGCTCTCGGAGCTGACCAAGGCGTGGTTGCTCTATCTGGGGCTTGTCTTCCTGTTAATGGTCATGTTCGCGCCGGGCGGTGTGGCGAGCCTGATCATGATGAACCTGCGGGTGGCCAAATTCGGTAAATTCAAGCGCTTGTGGGTGCTTTACGGTGGGCTTATCTTCACTGGGGCCGTGGCAGCCGTCGGTGCTGCTGCACTGGTCGAAATGGTCTACCACGTCCAGCTCAATTCCGCGCTGGGCCCCAACGTCAAGTTCTTCGGCTTCCCGCTCGACACTTCGAGCGTGACGAGTTGGGCCGCTGCTGCTGTGTTGACAGCCGTCGGCATCGCGCTGCTCGACTTGGTGAGGCGTCGCTTTGCGCGCGTCTGGGGTAAGGCGCAGGAAGAAATCGAAGCCGAAATCAAGTGGCGGGAGACAGCGTGATGACCGTTGCACTCGAACTCAAGAATCTGCGCAAGAGTTTCGGTAAGACCGATATCATCCGCGGGATCGACATTGCGGTGAATGCGGGCGAACGCATCGGCGTGATCGGCCCTAACGGTGCCGGCAAGTCGACGCTTTTCAATCTCATCAGCGGGCGGCTCGCACCGAGCAGCGGCGAAGTGCTTCTGAACGGTCAGCGCATTGATGGCAAGCCGCCTTACGAGATCAACAGGCTGGGCTTGTCGCGCAGCTTCCAGATTACTAACATCTTCCCCAAGCTCAGCGTCTTCGAGAACCTGCGCTGCGGTGTGCTGTGGAGCCTGGGTTACCGATACACCTTCCTGCGCTTTCTCTCGAGTCTCCACGATGCCAACGAGCGCACCGAAGAACTGGTGCGCCAAGTCGGCCTCGAGAAAAAGCGCGACGTTCTGGCGGTGAATCTCACCTATGCCGAACAGCGCGCTCTGGAGATCGGTGTGACCATCGCGGGCGGCGCCAGCGTAATACTGCTGGATGAGCCGACCGCGGGTATGAGCAAGACCGAGACCTTGCACTTCATCGCCCTCATCAAGCAAGTGACGATCGGCAAGACGCTGTTGACGGTGGAACACGACATGGGCGTGGTGTTTGGCCTAGCCGACAAGATCGCCGTCGTCGTCTACGGCGAGATCATCGCCTTCGACACGCCGGCTGCAGTGCGCGCCAACGCACGTGTGCAGGAAGCGTACCTGGGCTCATCGGTAGCCGATGCGCAAAGCGAGGGTCATTGATCATGTTGAAGCTTCAAGATATCCACGCGTATTACGGCAAGAGCCACGTGTTGCACGGCGTTTCTTTCGACGTCAACGCGGGGGAAATCGTCGCGCTGCTCGGGCGCAACGGCTCGGGCCGCTCGACCACCGCCAAAGCGATCATGGGTCTGGTTCACGCCGAAGGCGGCCTGCAGTGGAAGGGCCAGGACGTGCTGCGTAAAAAGGCCTACGAGATTGCGCACATGGGCATCGGCTACGTGCCGGAGAACCGCGACATCTTCTCGAACCTCACGGTGCATCAAAACCTGTTGCTCGGCCAGAAGGGTTCGGGCAAGGGCAGCCGCTGGAGCTTCAACGACATGTACGAAATGTTCCCGCGGCTGAAAGAGCGGGAGCACACCGAGGCGGGCGTACTGTCGGGTGGCGAGCAGCAGATGCTCACACTGTGTCGCACGCTGATGGGCGACCCCGATCTCATCATCATCGACGAGCCAACCGAAGGTCTGGCGCCCAAAATTGTCGAGCTCGTGGGGCAGTATCTGAAGACGCTCAAGGACAAGGGCATCTCGGTTTTGCTGATCGAACAGAAGTTGACCATCGCCATGCGCATCTCCGATCGGGTGCTGGTCATGGGCCACGGCAGCATCGTTTTCGACGGTACGCCCGACAGCCTGCGCGCAGATTCGGGCACTCGAAAAGAATGGCTCGAGGTTTAGCCTCTCGTTGATTTGTCCCCGCAGCGACTGAAGCCGATTGCCGGGCGTTCGTAAACGCCTAAAATTTCAGGGAAAAGAACACTCGTGCTTTTTTCTCCAGTTTTTATTCCCACCTAAGGAACGCGCCATGACGGCTGAATACAAAGTGATCGGCGATGTCGCCGTGATCACCCTGACCAACCCTCCGGTCAACGGTCTCGGCTTCGCAACGCGCATCGGCATCACCGATGGCCTCGCCAAGGCAAATGGCGATCCGGCCGTCAAGTCGATCGTGCTCACCGGCGCCGGCAAGGCGTTCTCCGGTGGTGCCGACATCAAGGAATTCGGCACGCCCAAGGCGCTGCAAGAACCCAATCTGCTGAGCGTGATCCTCTCGCTCGAAGCCTCGGCCAAACCCATCGTCGCGGCGATTCACTCGGTCTGCATGGGCGGCGGGCTCGAACTGGCACTCGGTTGCCACTACCGCATTGCGGCGCCCGGCACCAGCGTGGCGCTGCCTGAAGTCAAGCTCGGCCTGATTCCCGGCGCTGGCGGCACGCAGCGCCTGCCGCGCGTGCTCGGCGTCGAGACCGCACTCAACATGATCGTCAGCGGTGAAGCCGTCAAGAGCGAAGTGCTGGCGAGCCTGCCGGGCCAGAAACTGTTCGACAAGCTCGCGTCGTCGCCTGAATCGCTGATGGACGAGGCCGTCGAGTTAGCCAAGTCGGTCGCCGGCAAGACCGGTGACGCGTTGCCGCTGGTACGGAATCTGCCATGCAAGCATCCGCAAGGCGACGCCTACTTCCAGTTCGCGAAAAATATGGTCGCCGGCATGTCGAAGAACTACCCGGCGCCGCTCAAGTGCGTCGAGGCCGTGCAGGCCGCGACGACGATGAAGTTCGACGCGGGCATGCTTGAAGAGCGCCGCGTGTTCACCGCGCTGATGTTCACTCCCGAGTCGCTGGCATTGCGCCACCTCTTCGTGGCCGAGCGTGCCGCCAGCAAGATCCCTGATGTGGCTGACGACACGCCTCAGCGCGCGGTCAAGTCGGTCGGCGTCATCGGTGCCGGTACCATGGGCGGCGGCATCTCGATGAACTTCTTGAACGCGGGCGTGCCGGTCAAGATCCTCGAAATGAAGCAGGACGCACTCGACCGCGGCATCGCCACCATCAAGAAGAACTACGAATCGCAGGTCAAGAAGGGCAAGCTCAAGCAAGACAAGTACGACCAGCGCATGGCGATGCTCAGCACCACCTTGAGCTACGACGACCTGAAAGACTGCGACCTCATCATCGAAGCCGTGTTCGAAGAACTCGGCGTGAAAGAGGCGGTGTTCAAGGAACTCGATCGCGTCGCCAAGCCTGGCGCCATTCTCGCGTCGAACACTTCCACGCTCGACGTCGACAAGATCGCAGCCTTCACCAAGCGCCCGCAGGACGTGGTCGGCATGCACTTCTTCAGCCCGGCCAACGTGATGAAGCTGCTCGAGGTCGTTCGCGGCAAGGACACCGCCAAAGACGTACTCGCTACGGTGATGGGCGTCGCGAAGAAGATCAAGAAGACCGCGGTGGTGTCCGGCGTCTGCGACGGCTTCATCGGCAACCGCATGATCGAGCAGTACAGCCGCCAGGCCGGTTTCCTGATCGACGAAGGCGCGACGCCGCAACAGGTCGACAAGGCGGTCGAGAAGTTCGGCTTTGCCATGGGCCCGTTCCGCATGGGCGACCTGGCCGGCAACGACATCGGCTGGGCGATCCGCAAGCGCCGCGCCACCGAGCGCGCCGATATGAAGTACAGCCGCACTGCCGACAAGCTGTGCGAGCTCGGCCGCTTCGGCCAGAAGACCGGGGCAGGGTGGTACGACTACCAGGCCGGCAAGCGCGATGCCATTCCGAGCAAGCTCGTGCTGGACATGATCGAGCAACACCGCAAGGACGAAGGCATCACACCTCGCAAGATCTCGGACGACGAGATCGTGCAGCGCCTGGTGTATGCGCTGGTGAACGAAGGCGCGCACATCCTGGAAGACGGCATCGCCAGCAAGTCGGGCGACATCGACATGGTCTACCTCACGGGCTACGGCTTCCCGATCTTCCGCGGTGGCCCGATGCACTACGCGAGCCAGGTCGGCCTGTTCAACGTGGCGGAGTCGATGAAGCGCTTTGCCAAGAACCCGCGCGACGACGCGAGCTTCTGGCAACCGGCGCCGTTGATTCAGAAGCTGGTGGCTGAAGGCAAGAGCTTCAGTTGAGCGTGCCCGAGCCGGACTGCCGACGTCACCGTCACCCCGACAGCGCACGATGATCAAACGCATTCTTCTGGCGCTGTTGCTGGTGGTGGGCGTTCTCGTCGTCGCTGTCGCAGGCAAGACGTGGCTGACGCCGTCGCGGCAGATCGCGGTGGCACCGGTCGCCAAGCCGGCGATCGACGCCGAAGCGGCCGCCAAGCGGCTGTCGAGCGCGATCGTGCTGCACACCGTGGCTAGTGCCGACGACCCGACGCTGAACGCTGCCGAGTTCGACAAGCTGCATTTGTTGCTTGCGCAGCAATACCCCAAGTTGCACGCCACGCTGAAGAAGGAAGTGATCGGGCAGCATGCGTTGCTGTACACCTGGGCCGGCACCGACGCCAAGGCACCACCGATCGCGCTGATGGCGCATCAGGACGTGGTGCCCATTGCATCCGGGACAGAGAAGAGCTGGACGCAGGACCCGTTCAGCGGCCTGGTGCATGACGGCTACATCTGGGGTCGCGGCACCATGGACAACAAGGGCAACCTGTTGTCTCAGATGGAAGCCATCGAGATGCTCATCGGCAGCGGATTTCAGCCGAAGCAGACCGTTTATCTCATTGCCGGCGACGACGAAGAAGTGAATGGCTTGCGCGGTGCCAAGCCGATTGCCGAGTTGCTCAAATCCCGGGCTGTGCGGCTGTCTTGGGTGTTGGACGAAGGGCTGGCGGTCATCGACGGCGTGATTGGCGGACTCGACAGGCCCGCGGCACTGGTCGGCCTGGCGGAGAAGGGCTACGGCACCTTCTTCCTGTCGCTCGACGCGGCCCCCGGCCACTCGTCAATGCCACCGCCGCACAGTGCGATCGGCACCATGGGCGCCGCACTCGCGCGTCTCGAGAACGACCAGATGCCGGCCTCGATCGGTGGTGTGGCGGGCGAGATGTTCGCCACGCTGGCGCCCGAAATGAAGGGCATCAACCGGGTCATGCTGTCCAACCTCTGGCTCACGACGCCGCTCGTCAAGAGCCAGCTTGAAAAGAACCCGAGCACCAATGCCACTCTGCGCACGACCACCGCGCTGACCATCCTGCAAGCGGGCAACAAGGACAACGTGCTGCCCGGTCATGTCGACGCGGCGGTCAACTTCCGGTTGTTGCCGGGCGATACGCTGGCCAGCGTCGAAGCGCACATGCGCAAGGCGCTGGGCAACGACACCATTCAGGTGAAGTCGTATGCCGGCAACGCCGAGCCATCGCCCATCTCGCCGACCGACAACGCCGGCTACCGAGCCATCCAGCAGACGCTGCGGCAAGAGTTTCCTGAAGCGGTGGTTGCTCCCGGGCTCATGACGGCGGCGACCGACTCGCGCCACATGAGTATCGTGAGCGACGCCATCTATCGCTTTTCGCCTTTGCGGCTTGGCCCTCAAGACCTGAGCAGGTTTCACGGCACCAACGAGCGCATCTCGGTTGCGAACTACGCCGAGATGATTCAGTTCTATCGTCAGCTTCTCATCAATGCGTCGGGCCCGACCGGTCCTACGCCCGCTCTATGAGCCCTCGCTCTTTTTCGTCCCTCCTTCGTTCCATTTTCCGTTTCATTCTTCTAGCAAGGACATCCCCATGACCAGCGCCGTGATCGTTTCCACCGCCCGTACTCCGCTTGCCAAGAGCTGGAAAGGTGCCTTCAACATGACGCACGGCGCCACCCTCGGCGGCCACGCGGTGCAGCACGCCGTGCAGCGCGCGGGCATCGACCCGGCCTCGGTGGACGACGTCATCATGGGTTGCGCCACGCCTGAAGGCGCCACCGGCTCGAACATTGCGCGACAGATCGCCCTGCGCGCCGGCCTGCCGGTCACCACGTCGGGCATGACCATCAACCGCTTTTGCTCGTCGGGTCTGCAGACCATCGCGACTGCGGCGCAACGCATCATTGCGGGCGAGGGCGACGTCTATGTGGCCGGTGGCGTCGAGAGCATTTCCTGCGTGCAAAACGAAGCCAATCGTCACATGATCACCGACCCTGCGCTCATGAAGATGAAGCCGGAGATCTACTGGAACATGCTGCAAACGGCCGAGCAGGTCGCCAAACGCTACAACATCGGCCGCGAGGCGATGGACGAGTACGGCGCCGCCAGCCAGCAGAAGGCTACCGCCGCGCTCGAAGCCGGTCGCTTCAAGGATGAAATCGCGCCGATCACCGTGCTGGCCGGTGTGGCCGACGCCGTCCTCGGTCTGCGCACCAAAGAAGTCACCATCGAGAACGACGAAGGCATTCGCGCCGGCACCACCAAGGAAGGCATCAGCGGCATTCGCCCGGCCATGCCCGGCGGTGTGATTTCAGCCGGCAATGCCAGCCAGTTTTCGGATGGCGGCGGCGCCTGCGTGCTGGTCCACGAAAAGTACGCAGAGCAAAAGGGCTTGAAGCCGATCGGTCGCTTCCTCGGCTTCGCGGTCGCGGGTTGCGAGCCTGACGAGATGGGCATCGGCCCGGTCTTCGCCATTCCCAAGGTGTTGAAACGTCTCGGCCTGACGGTTGCCGACATCGACCTGTGGGAACTGAACGAAGCCTTTGCGGTGCAGGTCATCTACTGCCGCGACAAGCTCGGCATCCCGGCGGAACTGCTGAACGTCGATGGCGGCGCGATCGCCGTCGGCCATCCCTACGGCGTGAGCGGCCAGCGCCTGACCGGCCACGCGCTCATCGAAGGCAAGCGCCGCGGTGCCAAAAAAGTGCTGGTCACGATGTGCATCGGCGGCGGCATGGGCGCTGCGGGCGTGTTCGAGGTCATTTGACTCGCCCCCCAGAGGCTCGCGCACTTCGTGTCGCTCGCCTTCCCCCCTGCCGGGGGGCAACACCGGCGGACTGGCGGAGCCAGTTCCGCGGTGTTTCACGAATATGGCCGAGTCGTAGTCGGCGTTCTATCTCGAGATTGCCATGAGCCTCCGTCCCACCCTCGACTTTCTCCTTTACGACTGGCTCGATGCCGAGTCGCTCAACCAGCGCGAACGTTTCAGTGATCACTCGCGCGAAACCTTCGATGCGGTGCTAGACACCTGCGAGCGCATCGCGCGCGAAAAGTACGCGCCGTTCAATCGCACGGTCGACACGCAGGAGCCGCACTTCGATGGCGAAAAGGTCATCCTGCCGCAGGCCACGCACGACGCGCACAAGGCCTTTGTCGACTCCGGGATGATGAGTGCGGCGCAGGACTACGACATCGGCGGCATGCAGTTGCCGTACACCCTGAGCGCGGCTGCCAACTGTTTTTTTGCGATGGCGTCGGTCAGCATCGGCTCCAACATGCTGACCAGCGGCAATGCCAATCTGTTGATGGTGCACGGCACCGAGATGCAGAAAGAGGTATTCGCAAAGAACGAATTTTCCGGCCGCTGGGCAGGAACCATGTGCCTGTCCGAGCCGCAGGCCGGATCGTCGCTGAGCGACGTCGTGACGCGTGCGGTGCCCGATGGCGCCGACTTCCAGAACGACCCGCTCGGGCCGCGCTACCGGCTCACCGGCAACAAGATGTGGATTTCGTCGGGCGACCACGAGCTGACCGAGAACATCGTTCATATCGTGCTGGCCAAGATCCCGGACGAAAACGGCAAGCTGGTGCCGGGCACGCGCGGCATCTCGCTTTTTATCGTGCCGAAGAAGATGGTCGACACCGCCGGCAACCTGACCGGTGAGCGCAACGATGTGGCGTTGGCCGGCCTCAACCACAAGCTCGGTTGGCGCGGCACCACCAATACCCTGCTGAATTTCGGCGAGGGCAAGTACCCGGTCGACCAGCGCGCGGGTGCCGTGGGCTATCTCGTCGGCTCGGCCGGCAAAGGCCTGCACTGCATGTTCCACATGATGAACGAGGCACGCATCGGCGTCGGCACCGCCGCGACAATGCTCGGCATGGCCGGCTACTACGCTTCGCTCGACTACGCCAAGGCGCGGCCGCAGGGACGGCTCATGAAGAAGCCGACCGACGGAGCGACAGCCGGGCCGGGCGCAGCCGTCAAAGACTCGGCGAGTCCACAAGTGCGCATCATCGAACACGCCGACGTGCGCCGCATGCTGCTTGCGCAAAAGGCGTACTGCGAAGGCGCGCTGGCGCTGGAGCTGTACTGTGCCAAGCTGGTCGACGAACAAAAAACAGGTGGCGCGCAGGGCGCCGACGATGCGCGGCTGCTGCTCGAAGTGCTGACGCCCATTGCCAAGAGCTGGCCGAGCGAGTGGTGCCTCGAAGCCAATTCGCTGGCCATCCAGGTCCACGGTGGCTATGGCTACACACGCGACTTCCCGGTCGAGCAGTATTGGCGCGACAACCGCCTGAACATGATTCACGAAGGCACGCACGGCATCCAGGCCGCCGATCTTCTGGGCCGCAAAGTGCTCATGGAAGGCGGGCATGGCCTGAAGTTGCTGGCCGGCCGCATGACCGACACGGCGCGTCGCGCATCCGAAGTGCCTTCGCTCGCCGACCACGCCAAGGCCTTGCTCACGGCGTTGCAACGCATCGGCACCGCCACCGAAGCCGCCTGGTCGACCGGCAACCCGAACGACGCGCTCGCCAACGCGGTGCCTTACATGCAGGCGTTCGGCCACACGGTGCTGGCCTGGATATGGCTCGACGTGGCACATCGGACGCTCGAAGTCGATGCGACGCAGTCGAACGCCGCAACGGCCGGACGCGTCGGCGCCGCCGCTTACTTCTTCCATTACGAACTGCCCAAGATCGGCGCCTGGCTCAACGTGGTGGAGAGCCGTGACCCTACCTGCACCGCACTACCTGAAGACGCGTTTTGATGACGGAAAAATCGCACGCTGCCCTCGAAAAGTGGACATGGGTGCTGATCTACGTCGGCTTGTTCGTCATGGCCCTCGGCATAGCGACCGGTCGCACGAATCCTGTGCTCGGATGGTCGATGGCGGTGCTTGGCGGCGTGGTCGCGCTGGTCGGATTCGTGCTCATCTACGTTCGCTCGCGACTCCACTGAGAACGACATGGCAATGATCAAACATATCGTGATGTGGAAGCTGCTCGATGCGGCCAAGGCACAAGACTTCAAGCAGTTGCTCGACACCTGCAAAGGCATCGTGCCCGGCATGCGCGAGGTTGAAGTGGCGACGCGCGCAGAGGGCCTGGAGGCCAACCATGACGTGGTGCTTTATTCGGTGTTCGACGACGCCGCGGCGCTGCAGGCTTATCTGGTCCACCCGACGCACAAAGAGGTGAGCGCTACGCTCGGAACGCTGCGCGAATCGCGCGCCGTGCTCGACTTCCGGGCCCACTAGAACCATCGAGACTTATTAAAACCATCGGAGAACCTCGCCCATGACCGCACGCACCACCCAACAACTGTTCGACCTCACCGGCAAGACCGCACTCATCACCGGTGGCTCGCGCGGCCTCGGCTTGCAGATGGCGCATGCCCTCGGCGAGGCTGGCGCGCGCGTCATGTTGAGTTCACGCAAGGCCGAAGACCTGGAGCAGGCTGCAGCGGAGCTGCAAGCCGCGGGCATCGACGCACGCTGGATCGCCGCAGATTGCTCGAAGGAAGAAGACACGCGACGCCTGGCCGACGAAACGCTGGAGCGCATGGGCGCCATCGACATCCTCGTCAACAACGCCGGCGCCAGTTGGGGCGCTGCCGCCGAAGACCATCCGGTGGCGGCCTGGGACAAGGTCATGAGCCTGAACGTGCGCGGCTACTTCATCCTGGCGCAGCAGGTCGCCAAGAGCTACATGATCCCCAAGAAGGCCGGCCGCATCATCAACATCGCGTCGATTGCCGGGCTGAACGGCAACGGTCCGGACATGAAGACGCTGGCCTACAACACGTCCAAGACTGCGGTGATCGGCTTCACGCAAACGCTGGCCGCCGAATGGGGCCGCTACAACATCAACGTGAACGCGATCTGCCCCGGTTTCTTCATGACCAAACTGGCGGCCGGGCTGATCAAGCAATTGGGCGAAGAGAAGATGGCCGCCGCGGCGCCGCTCAACCGTCTGGGCGATGAAGAAGACCTGAAGGGCATCACGCTGCTGTACGCGAGCGATGCCGGCAAGCACATCACCGGCCAGTGGCTGGCGGTCGATGGCGGCGTGAGCGTGGTGCTCGGCGCATCCTGAGCGAGGCAGCGGCATGAGTCTTTCTTTCGGCGTCGTCATTCCGTTCGTCGATCACCTCGGGTTCACGCTCGAGCGCTTCGAGGGCGGCGAATCGGAGCTGCACTACACGGCGCAGCCGGAACACCTGAACAGCTTCTTCGTGACCCACGGCGGCGCGTGCATGACGTTGATGGACGTCACGATGGCAGCTGCCGCGCGCAGCATGCAGCCCGAGATGGGCGTTGTCACCATCGAGATGAAAACCAGCTTCATGCAACCGGCCCGCGGGCCATTGGTCGGCAAAGGCCGGTTGATGCATCGCACCGCGACGATGGCTTTCACCGAAGCCACCATTTTCGACGAGCAGGGTCGCGCCTGCTCGCACGCCACCGGCACCTTCAAGTATGTGAAGCGTCTGCCGGTCGATTCCAAAACCGTCAACAGCATGCAACCGCTGTCGACGGACTGAACTTCAACGACCGATCATCCGAAGCGAGAGATTTCCATGCCGACCAATAAACAGATCCACCTCGACAACCGCCCCGAGGGCGAAGCGACCGCCAGCAATTTCAAGCTGGTGACCGCAGAGACGCCGCCGCTCGCCGACAACCAGGTGCTGGTGCGTCATCACTTCATGAGCCTCGACCCGTACATGCGTGGTCGCATGAACGACTCGAAAAGCTACACGGCCAACCAGCCGACCGGCGCCGTATTTCAGGGCGGTACCGCGGGCGAAGTGGTCGAGAGCAAGCACCCTAAATTTCAAATCGGCGACAAGGTGGTCGGCTTCGGCGGCTGGCAGCAATACAGCGTGGTCGACGGCTCTGTACCCGGCTCGCTGAAGAAGGTCGACACCACGCACGTTGCGCTGTCTCACTACCTCGGCGCGGTCGGCATGCCGGGCGTCACGGCCTGGTACGGACTGGTGAAAATCATCGCGCCGAAGGAGGGTGAAACGGTCGTCATCACCGCAGCCTCGGGCGCGGTCGGTAGCGCTTTCGGCGCGCTCGCCAAGGCACGCGGCTGCCGCGTGGTCGGCATCGCTGGCGGCCCGGACAAATGCAAGTACGTGGTCGAAGAGTTGGGCTTCGATGCCTGCATCGACTACAAGCAGCATCCCGACGTCAAGAGCCTGAGTGCTGCACTCAAGGAGGCCTGCCCCGACGGCATCGACGGTTACTTCGAGAATGTCGGCGGCTACATCTTCGATGCGGTCATGCTGCGTCTCAACGCCTTCGCGCGCATCG
The DNA here is from genome assembly GCF_035018885.1 of Variovorax sp. LG9.2. Classification (NCBI taxonomy): domain Bacteria; kingdom Pseudomonadati; phylum Pseudomonadota; class Betaproteobacteria; order Burkholderiales; family Comamonadaceae; genus Variovorax; species Variovorax sp. LG9.2. The sequence goes on from NZ_JASJXB010000005.1 coordinate 125,323, forward strand.
CGATGTGCGGAATGATCGCCGGTTACGACGGCGCGCCGCTCCCGCTCGCCAACCCCGCGCTGTTTCTTATCAACCGGGTCAAGCTCGAAGGCTTTATCGTCAGCGAACACATGGAAATCTGGCCCGAAGCGCTGGCCGAACTGGGCGGGTTGGTCGGCACCGGCAAGCTCAAGCCGCGCGAGTCGATTGCCGAAGGCATCGAGGCCGCGCCGGAAGCTTTTCTGGGTTTGCTGAAGGGCAAGAACTTCGGCAAGCAACTGGTCAAGCTGATTTGATCTGTTGTCTGAGCCGATTGAGCTGATTCTGCCCAGCCCACCACCAGCACAACGAAGAGGAGGCCGGCCATGGACACGACACACGACGTCTTCAACCAGCCCTCTCCGCTGGTGGGCTACAACCTGTTCGAAACCAATCGACCGCTTCGCGATGCGTTGAAGTTCAACGCGCCCGAGCTGCAGACGGCCGGCTTGCACGAGCTGGGCGAGACGATCGGCAGCGCGGAGATGCAGACGCATGCGCGGCTTGCCAATGTCAACGGGCCGCAGCTGCATACGCATGATCGCTTTGGGCGGCGCATCGACGAGGTGGAGTTTCATCCGAGTTACCACGCGTTGATGAAGGCCGCTGTGGGAGCCGGGTTGCATGGGACGCCTTGGGGGGGAACAAATCCGGCAGCGCACGTCAAGCGCGCGGCCGGCTTCATGCTTTTCACCGAGCTGGAGCCCTCGATCCTCTGCCCGATCTCCATGACTTACGCGGCCACGCCTGCACTGCGCAGCAATGCGGCTGTCTACGCAGACTGGGGCGCCAAGCTCGGCAGCCTCTGGTACGACCCTGCGCTCAAGTCGTTCAAGGACAAGCCGGGCGTGACCATGGGCATGGGCATGACCGAAAAGCAGGGCGGCTCCGACGTGCGCGCGAACACGACGCGTGCATTGCGCGTCGGCAGCGACGCGTGGGGCGAGCGCTATGAGATTACCGGTCACAAGTGGTTCTTTTCCGCGCCGATGTGCGATGCCTTTCTGGTGCTGGCACAAGCGCCGACCGGACTTACTTGCTTCTTCCTGCCGCGCGTGCTGCCGGAATGGATGGCGGACGGCGCAAGCAATGACGTTCGCAACGGCATCCGAATTCAGCGCCTGAAAGACAAGCTCGGCAACAAGGCCAATGCCAGCTCCGAAGTCGAGTTCCTGGGTGCGAGTGCCTGGCTCGTCGGCGAAGAAGGGCGTGGCATCCCGCAGATCCTCGAGATGGGCACGATGACGCGGCTCGATTGCGCTCTGGGCACCAGCGGCCTGATGCGGCAGGCGCTTTCACTGGCGCTGAATCACACGGCGCAACGCCATGCTTTCGGCAAGTCGTTGATCGACCAGCCGCTGATGAAAAACGTGCTGGCCGATCTCGCACTTGAAAGCGAAGCCGCGACCGCGCTGGCGATTCGGCTGGCGCGCGCCTTCGATCATCCGCACGACGAACACGAACGTCTCATGGCGCGCATCCTCACGCCCGTCGCTAAGTTCTGGATCTGCAAGCGCGGCAGCCATTTCGCGCAGGAAGCGATGGAGTGTCTCGGCGGCAACGGCTACGTGGAAGAGGGCGGCGAAGGCGTCATGGCTCGTGTGTATCGCGAGATGCCGCTCAATTCCATCTGGGAGGGCGCAGGCAACATCATGGCTCTCGATCTGCTGCGCGGCCTGCGCAAAGGCGATGCCGCGGCGGCACTCGCGCAAGAGCTTGCGCCGGCCCGCGGCGAGCACGTGTCGCTCGATCGCCTCATCGATGCGCTGCCATCGCGCATCGACCTGTTGGCATCGGAGACCGAAGCGCGCCGGCTCGCGCAAGACGTGGCGCTTGCAGTGCAGGGCGCTCTGCTAGCTCAGACATCGCCCCCGGCTGTCGTCGGTGCCTTCTGCGCATCGCGCCTCGGCGGCGACTGGGGCCAAGCTTTCGGCACGCTTGGCGCAGGCACCGATTTCGATTCGATCCTGCAGCGCGCGATGCCGCGCTGATGCTGCAGAGCACTGAACAAAACGAACACAAGGAACCCATGTCCGATCTCATCCTGCACCACTACCCGACCTCGCCCTTCTCCGAGAAGCTGCGACTCATCCTCGGCCACAAGAAGCTGCCCTGGAAATCGGTCTTCATTCCGGCGATCATGCCCAAGCCCGATGTGCTGCCGCTGACCGGCGGCTACCGTCGTACACCGGTGCTGCAGATCGGTGCCGACGTCTACTGCGACACGGCGCTGATCGCCGACGTGCTCGAACATCTCGCACCCGAGCCGACGCTGTATCCCGAGCCAGAAAAAGGCATGTCGCGCATCCTCGCGCAATGGGCCGACAGCACCCTGTTCTGGGCCGCGATGGCCTGGAACCTGCAGCCCAAAGGCGCAGCAGAAGTGTTTGCCAAAGCGCCACCCGAAGCCGTCAAGGCCTTCGGCGAAGACCGCGGCAAGATGAGCGTCGGCAACATGACGCGACTGCGTCCGGCCGATGCTGCGGCGGCCTACAAGTCGTACCTGCGCCGCATCTCCGACATGCTGGACGACAAGCCCTTTTTGCTCGGCGAAATGCCGTGCATCGCCGACTTTTCTGCCTACCACCCGCTCTGGTACACGCGTCGCATCGAGGCGGTCAAAGGCATCCTCGACCTGACGCCCGCGGTGGTCGATTGGATGGACCGTATCGCGGCGCTAGGCCACGGCGAGTCCGCCAAATTCAGCGCCGACGAAGCCATCGCCATCGGCAAGGCGTCGGTGCCCAATTCACTGTTGGCCGACAGCACCTTCCAGGACGACCACGGCATCCCGCTCGGCTCGCAGGTCACCATTCGCGCGGAAAGCTTCGGCCTCGAGGAGACCGTGGGCAAGCTCGTTGCCGCTTCGCGCATGCATTACACGCTGGAGCGCACCGACGACCGCGCCGGCACGCTGCACGTTCATTTTCCCCGCATTGGTTACGTACTCAAGAAAGCAGACAACGCATGATTCAGGACTTCATTGGAAAGACCGCCGTACTCACCGGCGCAGGCTCGGGCTTCGGCCTCGAATGCGCGCGCATCGGCGCCGCGCGTGGCATGAACCTCGTGCTGGTCGACGTGCAGCAGGACGCGCTCGACAAGGCGCAGGCCGAGATGGAAGCCGCCGGCGTTCAGGTGCTGGCGCGCAAGGTCGACGTGGCCAACGCGGCGCAAATGGAGCAGCTCGCGGTCGACGTCAAGGCGCGCTTCGGTGCGCCGCATTTCGTCTTCAACAACGCGGGCGTCGGTGCAGGCGGGCTGGTGTGGGAGAACACCGTGGCCGACTGGGAATGGGTGCTCGGCGTCGACGTCTGGGGCGTGGTGCACGGCGTGCGCCTGTTCACGCCGATGATGTTGGAGGCCGCCGCCGCCGACCCGAGCTGGCGCGGTCACATCACCAACACGGCCAGCATGGCCGGCCTGCTGACGCCCCCGAACATGGGCATCTACAACGCCGCCAAGGCCGCGGTCGTGAGCCTGACGGAGACGCTGTACCAAGACCTGAACCTCGTCACCGACCAGATCGGCGCCAGCCTCTTGTGCCCGTACTTCGTGCCGACCGGCATCACCAGCAGCGAGCGCAACCGCCCGAACGCACCCAGCAACGACCAGCTGACCAAGAGCCAGCTGATCGGTCAGGCCATGAGTAACAAGGCGGTCAGCAGCGGCAAGATCACAGCGGCCGAAGTGGCGCATAAGGTGTTTGCCGCGATCAGCGACAACCAGTTCTACGTGTTCAGCCACCCCAAGGCGCTGGGCAACGTGAAGAGCCGCATGGAGAACATCGTGTCGATCACGAACCCGGCCGATCCGTTTCTCGAGCGGCCGGAGATCGGCGAGAAGCTCCGAGCACAACTGCGCGGGGCCTGACGAGGCGGGCGCGTTCGGGCTCAGCTCAAAAGTGCGTGCCGACAATGAACTTCAAAGTCCATTTGTCGGCCTCTTTGGTGATGCCTTTGCCGACGCCCAGGTTCACGTCGAAACCGGTGAATTCATGATCGACAACAGCAAACAAGGTCTTGCTGTTTTTACTCAAGGAATCGAGGTGTCGAAGCGGCCCCAGTTCGTTGTAGGTTTCAAAACCGATCTGCGTTTTGGCATCGATCGCGTAGGCCACTTTGGCATCCACGTCGAACGTGACCGGGCCACCGCCTCGCGAAATGCTCCAGTCGAAGTTGGGATTGACGGCAAGTGTCCAAGGGCCGGTGCGATAGCCGAAGATGCCCTTGAGTTCGGCATTCCACGGCGTAGGCGACACCCGCAGGTCAGTTCGCCCGACTTCCAGATTCGCACCCCAGAAAAAGCCCTGCTCCTTGTCGTGTGGGGCGATGTACTTGATCCGGAATTTGCCGCCGACAACGCTCGTGTTGGAAGCAGCGGTTCGCGTACCCAACACGTACAGGCCGAGTTCCAATGTGTCGGTGAGCCCGTAGTAGAACTCCGGCGTCAGACGATAGACATGCGCCGGCGGTTGCTCACCGGGATAGCTAGGCTTTGAGTTTCCGGAAAAAACATAGTTGTTGTGAACATCGACGCCGAACTTGCCGGGCTCGCTTAGATCGTCGAGATAGACCTGAATTTCTTCGGGTGCCGCCATCGCTGGCGGGGCCAGCCCGACACCGGCAAAGAGACTCAACGCCCACGCAAAGCTTCGGGCTTTCGAGCGGCGCACGACGCCTGATCCGATGCGCCGCCGGCCGGGCGCTCGACTTGTGAAAGACATCATGGCAAGGACAAATCAACGAAAGGTTTTTGAAAGCGCGTTGGTCCGACGGGATGGCTGATGCAAGCGCTGAACTTTTTTAGCAGAGATCCGAAAAGATCGTGTGCTGCCCGACACATGGGCTGCAAAAGCCGGTGCTGCCGGACCTGCCCGCCGCAGGATTTTCTGGGGTATCGCGGAGATACTCAGCGTCGGCCCATCTTTTTCGAAACCCTCCGCATATGACCGATCTTTCAACTTTCCCGATCACCAGGAAGTGGCCAGCCGCGCATCCCGACCGCCTTCAGCTCTATTCGCTGCCGACGCCCAACGGCGTCAAGGTCGCGATCATGCTGGAGGAAATCGGGCTGCCTTACGAGCCGCATCTCGTCAGCTTCGAAACCAACGACCAGATGTCGCCGGAGTTTCTGTCGCTCAACCCGAACAACAAGATCCCAGCCATCCTCGATCCCGATGGACCGGGCGGCAAGCCGCTCGGCCTGTTCGAATCAGGCGCCATCCTGCTCTACCTCGCCGAGAAAACCGGCAAGCTGATACCGCAGGACGCCGCGGGCCGCTACGAAGCCATCGAGTGGGTCATGTTCCAGATGGGCGGCATCGGACCGATGTTCGGGCAGCTCGGTTTCTTCAACAAGTTTGCCGGCAAGGACTACGAAGACAAGCGGCCGCGCGATCGTTATGTAGCCGAGTCGAAGCGGCTGCTCGGCGTGCTCGAAAAACGCCTGACGGGCCGCGACTGGATGCTGGGCGACGCGTACTCCATCGCCGACATCGCGATCTTTCCGTGGGTGCGCAACCTGGTCGGTTTCTACGAAGCTGGCGAGCTGGTCGGCTTCACCGATTTCCCGAACGTGGCGCGCGTGCTGGCTGCTTTCGTGGCGCGTCCGGCTGTGGCCGCCGGCCTCGCTATCCCCAAGCGCGGTTGAACAAAACGAAACGGAGCACATCGATGAAGCTTGGAATGATCGGCCTCGGCCGCATGGGCGCCAACATGGCAGAACGCTTGCTGCGCGGCGGGCATCACGTCGTCGGCTTCGACCCAAATGCTGCGGCACGGACTGCGCTCGAAGCGAAGGGCGCGACATCGGCCGATGCGCTCGCGTCGCTCGTTCAGAGCCTGGAGGCGCCGCGCGTCGTGTGGCTGATGGTGCCGGCCGGCAAGATCACCGACGACACCGTCGATGCCTTGCTCGCGCTGCTGGCACCGGGCGACACCGTCATCGATGGCGGCAACTCCAATTACAAAGACACGCTGCGCCGCGCGAAGGCGTACGCCGGCAAAGGACTGGCCTATGTCGACTGCGGCACCAGCGGTGGCGTATGGGGTCTGCAAGAGGGCTACAGCATGATGATCGGCGGCGACGAAGCGGTGGTCGCTGCGCTGCGCCCGATCTTCGAGACGCTGGCGCCGGGCAAGGATGCGGGTTGGGGCCGTGTCGGGCCGGTCGGCTCGGGGCACTTCACCAAGATGGTTCACAACGGCATCGAGTACGGAATGATGCAGGCGTACGCCGAAGGCTTTTCGATCCTGCAGCACAAGACCGACTTCGCGCTCGACCTGCACCAGGTCGGCGAGATCTGGCGCACTGGCAGCGTCGTGCGCTCATGGCTGCTCGACCTCACGACCGACGCGCTCGGCAAGAACCCGACCATGGCCGGCATCGCCCCGTACGTCGCCGATTCGGGAGAAGGGCGATGGACCGTGAACGAGGCCGAGTTGGGTGTGGCTGCGCCGGTCATCACGTTGTCGTTGCTCGAACGGCTGCGCTCGCGCGACGACGACTCCTTCACCGACAAGCTGCTGGCTGCGATGCGGAATGAGTTTGGAGGGCATCCGATCAAGACGGAGCCGCCGAAGGTTTAACGGTTCACGGTGAGGCTGGGCTGGCGCGGTAGGCGCATAGCAACGACGGTGGGCTACGACCGCAATCGGGCCAGAAGCAGACATCAAGCAATCACAGGGTGACCAAAACAAATGCCAGAACTTCATGTGCGCCAATTGACGTCGAGCGATGCGGAAGCGTTTTCCTCGTTGCGCAGGATAATCACAGCAGATGACCCTTTACCTATGGGTCTGACGCTAGCTGAAGAGATGACGCGGCCGATGCAGGGGTTTCGCGACCAGTTGGGCTTTCCTGCTCCAAACGCGGCCTTCGGCGCATTTGTCGAAGGCGAGTTGCGAGGCTGTGCGGCCATCTCATGGACAAGCAAATTTGCCTCTTCCATGCACAAGGTAGTACTTTGGGGGACATTTGTCCATCCTGCGCATCGAGGCAAAGGATTGGGAAGATCGGTTGTCAGCACGGCCCTCGACCACGCCCGGTCGCATGACGTGCATCGAGTAAATCTGACTGTTTTCGTCCCGAATATCGCCGCAACAAGCCTTTACCAATCCCTTGGCTTCAAGCCTTACGGGATCGAACCCGATGCGGTTTGTATAGGCAGCGTTTTTTACGACGGGCAGCACATGAGCCTCCGCTTAACGACCGCCTGAGCGTCTGCAATCAGGGAGTTGCTGTGTCGGCTTCGGGCCCGAAGCTGACGGTCGCACACCCCGATCAACCGCGGCCCTCACATGGCTCAGGCCGGTGGGGTGCACTGCGCAGCGAAGTAAAGGAGGAGGCGAAGCCGGGGGACATGAGCGGAGCAGTGCACCGCGCCGGCCTGAGCCCCGCACGAGCGCATCGTCAACCCGCCTTCTTCTTGTCCTCGCCCATACCTGCCGGTCGTCGTCATTCGCTATAAGTGTTGGCGCGTACCGTCTCATGACTCGCGCGGGAGCCGCAGCAGCAAGTGCATCCCTCAGTCTTACAAAGCGCGGTCCGTCTACCCTACCTGACAAGCCGCTTCCCTTGACTACCTTTCGAGACATCGATGCCTGTTGCGGCACCGGCCGATTCAAAAAGGTAGTCCCCGATGAGCGCAATCCCCGAATTCAAGCCCAATGACCATCCATCGGGCGGCTGGGGCTCCGTCAAGGCAGTCACGACCTACCTGATTCGGGAAGAAGCCCTTGTCGCCGGAACCAAAGCACTGCTCGTTCAAAACAAGCCCGGCGGCTTCTCATGCGTGAGCTGTGCCTGGGCCAAGCCGTCCAAGCCGCACCTCGCCGAGTTCTGCGAGAACGGCGCCAAGGCGACCGCCTGGGAACTCACTGGCAAGCGCATGCCGGCAAAGTTCTTCGAAGAACACACGTTGACCGAGTTGGAAACCTGGAGCGACCACGAACTCGAAGTCGGCGGCCGTCTCACGGTGCCAATGCGATGGGACTCCGTCACCGATCGCTACCTCGAAGTCAGTTGGGAAGATGCCTATGCCGACATCGGCGCCGAGCTTAAAAAGTTGCGCGCCGAAGACCCGAAGTCGACTGTGTTCTACGCCTCAGGTCGCGCTTCGCTGGAGGCCAGCTACATGTACCAGTTGCTGGCCCGGCTGTACGGTAACAACAACCTGCCCGACAGCTCGAACATGTGTCACGAGAGCACATCGGTCGCGCTGCCGTTGACCATCGGCGTGCCGGTGGGCACTGTCACGCTCGACGACTTCGAGCAGACCGACGCGATGTTTTTCTTCGGCCACAACACGGGCGTCAACAGTCCGCGCATGCTGCATCAGCTGCAAGACGCGCGCAAACGCGGCGTACCGATTGTTACCTTCAACCCGCTGCGCGAACGCGGGCTGGTGAGCTTCGCCAATCCACAGTCGCCGATAGAGATGCTGACACTGGCCGAGACGAAGATCAGCACGCAGTACCACCAGCTGAAGATCGGTGGTGACATCGCAGTGCTCACCGGCATGTGCAAGTCGCTCATCGCGATGGACGACACCGCAAGGCTCGCCGGCATCAAGCGCGTGCTCGATGTCGACTTCCTCGCGGAGCACACCAGCGGCTTCGAGATGTTTGCCGCAGCGGTCCGCGAAGCCTCGTGGGCCGGGATCGAGAAGGAGTCGGGACTCACGCGCGACGACATCGAGCAGGCAACGCTGGTCTATGCCAAAGCGCACGCCGTGATCGCGGTGTACGGCATGGGCCTGACACAGCACCGCAAGGGCGTGCAGAACGTGCAGATGCTGTCGAACCTGCTGCTGCTGCGCGGCAACATCGGCCGGCCGGGCGCAGGCATTTGCCCAGTGCGCGGGCACTCGAACGTGCAGGGCCAGCGCACGGTCGGCATAACGGAGAAGCCGGCGCTGGCGCCGCTCGACAAGCTGGCCGCGCTGTACGCATTCGAGCCGCCGCGCACTAAGGGGCTGAACACCGTAGAGGCCTGCGAGGGTGTGATCGAAGGGTCGGTTCGCGCCTTCATCGGGCTGGGCGGCAACTTCGTGCGTGCGGTTCCGGAGACGGAGCGTGTCGAGGCGGCCTGGCGTCGCTTGCGATTGACTGTCAACGTGGCGACCAAGCTCAACCGGAGTCACTTGATCCACGGCGAGGTCTCGTACCTGCTGCCGTGCCTGGGCCGCATCGAGATCGATCGGCAGGCGAGTGGCGAGCAAACCGTGGCGCTCGAAGACTCGACAGGCTTCATCCATGCCTCCAAAGGCGTTGCGGAGCCGGCCGAGTCGACCCTTCGTTCGGAGGCCTCGATCATTGCCGGCATCGCGCAGGCGACGCTCGCGCCCAACCCGATGGTGCCTTGGCAGGACTGGGTCGCCGACTACGGGCGGGTGCGCAGCGCCATCGAGACCACGTACCCGGAAATTTTTCGAGACTTCGAGCAGCGCTTTCGCATTCCCGGCGGTTTTCAGCGGCCGATTCCGGCACGCGAGCGCATCTGGAAGACCAGCAGCGGCAAGGCCAACTTCATGGTCGTGGAGAGCCTGGTCGCCGACCCCGACACGCCGGAGACCGACCCCGACGTGCTGCGACTCATGACCATGCGCAGCGACGACCAGTTCAACACCACCGTCTACAGCCTGGACGATCGCTTTCGCGGTGTGTACGGCACGCGCAAGGTGCTGTTGATGAACCGCGACGACATCGACCGGCTCGGGCTGGCCGAAGGCGCGATCGTGACCGCGTCGACCGCTGTCGACGACGGGCACACGCGCGAGGTGCCGGGACTGCGCATCACCGGCTTCGACATCCCAGCTGGTTGCGTCGCCGGCTATTACCCGGAATGCAATCCGCTGATTCCGCTCGCGCACCACGCCGAGCAAAGCAAAGTGCCCGCTGCAAAGTCGATTCCGGTGCGACTGCGGTTGACTGCACTCTGACTGCGCTGTGATTTCTTACGGCGGTGAATCCGCTGGCTGTTCTCCGCTTGTGCAGAAAGGATCCCTATTGCATTTGCCGTTCCATGCGGTTCTGCCGTTTCTACGCTGATCCGGATGCTCACGATCGCGCCCATGCACTTGGCCTTCGGCACCATCACCACTTCAACGACCGAGCGTGATCCAGAACGACGGTTCCGACTTTGCTGACGGTGGTATTTCGACTGGCACGGCGCAGGCCGACGCATGGTTTTTGTTCATGGCGGCCAGCACCACCGTCGATTTGCCTCCGCCCTTGCAATATCTTCGGAGCTCAAGCCTCGCATGTGATGCCTAACAAGATCGGCTCGCTTGACTGATCACCGAGCACGCAGACGCGCCCCGTGCGGCGCGCTTCCGCTTCAGTTGACGAGGTGATTCCGCAGGCGGCCCAGACCGCTGATTTCGACCTCGACGACATCGCCAGCCTTCAGCTTCGGCGACTTGCCGTCGGTTCCCATCCAGATCACGTCGCCTGGAAAGAGCGTGAGGCACTGCGTCATGCGGCTGATGAAAGTGCGGATGTCGAACAGCATGTCAGCAGTGCGGAAATGCGTCTGCACGTTGCCGTTGAGGCGCACCGTCGTCTCGGCGGCATCGATGTTGAATTCGGTTTCGATCCATGGCCCCATCGGCTTGAACGTGTCGGCGTTCTTGGAGCGCCAGAAGGTCCGGTCCGAGGCTTGCCACAGGCGCTCGCTCACGTCGTTGCCGATCGTGTATCCCAGCACGCATGAAAGCGCTTCAGCTTCGCTCAAATGCTTGGCCTTCTTGCCGATCACGACGACGAGCTCTCCTTCGTATTCCACCTGCGTTGCACCCGGCGGAATCACAATGGCTTCGTCGTGCGCGATGAGCGCATTGACGGCGCGATAACCGATGTCGGCCTGCTTGGGCTCGCTCACCGGCTGGCCCGTCAGTTCGGCATATTCACGAATGTGCTTGACGTAGTTCAGCCCCGCTGCGTAGAAGGTGCGCGGTATGAATGGGACTTCGATCTTGACGTCGGCCAACCGATGTACCGCGCCGCTGCGCTCGCCAGGCTCGAAGATCGTTCCATGCACTTCGTGGATGCGGTCGTCGGTGTCGAGGATGCCGTAAGCGGACGGGCCGCCGTCGACTGAAAAGTTGATCCATCGCATTCGAGTGTCTCCGCGTCATTCAGCCTTGATCATTCAGCCTTGATGTTGGCACTTCGGATGAGTTCGGCCCAGCGCACGCGGTCCTTGCTCAGCCACTCGCGGTATTCGGCCGGACCCAAATGCTTGACGTCGGCGCCCAACGATTTGAGTCGCGCCTGCATGGCGGGCTTGTCGAGCGCCGCGACGATGGCGGCGTCGAGTTTGGCGGCGATGGGTGCCGGCAGGCCGGCAGGCGCGATGAAGCCGATGGGCTGCGCATAGTCCTCGAATCCCGGGAAGCCCAGTTCTGCGGTGGTCGGCACTTGCGGATAGTCGGGGTGCCTCTTGGCCGTAGTGGTGGCCAGGATGCGAACCTTGCCGCTGCTGACGAACTCGGACACCCCGATCATGGGAAAGAACATGAAGTCGACGCGGCCAGACATCACTTCCGTCAGTGCCGGCGCGTTGCCCTTGAACGGAATATGGTTCATGTGCGTGTTGCTTCGCTGCTCGAGCAGCGCAGTGGCAAGGTGCGCGGAGCCGCCGACGCCGGCCGTGCCGTAGCTCACCGCGTTGGGCGCGGTCTGCGCCTTGGCAATCAGTTCGCCCAGCGTCTTGTAGGGCGAATTGGCCGCCACGACGATGAGCTGCGGCAGCACCGCCACCATGGCGATGGGCGCGAAGTCCTTGATCGGGTCGTACTTGATACGGTCGGGCTGCAACAGCGGGTTGACGTTGTGCGAGATCGTGTTGACGATCAGGGTGTAGCCGTCAGGCGCTGCGCGTTGCACGAATTCCGTTGCGATGTTGCCGTTGACGCCAGGCTTGTTGTCGACGATGACCGATTGCCCCAGTGTGGCGCCAATGTCCTGGCCCAGCACGCGCGCGAGCACGTCGGTCGGACCACCGGCGCTGTAGCCCACGACCAGCTTGATCGGCCTGTTGGGGTAGTCGCTCTGCGCCGTGGCGTTCAGAGAAAATGTGGCGGTGCCGAGCACTGCGGCTGCAAGCAGCGCAAAGCGGCGGGTGCGGGAATGTCGTGTCATGTCTCTTCCTTATTTGGTGTCGATCAGGGGTTTTCGGCGTGCGTGCCGGGATGCGAAAGCGCTGCTTCGCGGACCGACTGCGATGCCGCCGCGATGATGGAACCGGCCGCTTCGTGTGCGGCCTGTGCGTACTGCGATGGACGCCGCGCCGGCATTTCGTCGGCCGGTCGCAGCAGATCGGCCGAGAGCTGTGCCACCGTGCGGGCGCCACACAGGCGCATGGTGCGAAGCAGCTCGTCGTGCAGGATTTCGAGTGCGCGGCGAGCGCCGGCGTCGCCGGCGGCCACTGCGCCGAACAATGTCGCGCGCCCCAGCAATACGCCCTGCGCGCCGAGCGCCAACGCCTTGGCGATATCGGTGCCGCGCCGAACGCCGCCGTCCATCAGCACCGGCACGCGACCTGCCACGCCCTCGATCACCTCGCGCAGTGCGAGCAGGCCTGGCACGGCACCGTCGAGCTGGCGACCGCCGTGGTTGGAGACCACGATCGCATCGACGCCCATCGCCGCCAGTCGGCGCGCATCGTCGCCGCGGCTCACGCCCTTGACGATCAGTTTGCGTGGCCAGCGGTCGCGCACCGCGGCAAGGCGGGCCCAGTCGAACGCCGGGTCGTAACTGCGGCCGACCGAAGAGGCGATCTTCGTTGCGTTGGTGGCAGCTGCCTCCAGCCCGCGAAGGTTTTCCATGACTGGCATGCCGTGAACCAGCATGTCGAGCGCCCAGGCGGGCCGCGACGCGAAGTCGAGCACGTTGCGCGCAGTGAAGCGGAACGGGATCGAGAAGTGGTTTCGAAAGTCGCGCTCACGTTTGCCGCCCACCGGCAGGTCGACGGTGATCACCAAAGCTTCGTAGTGCGCCTGCTCCGCGCGTTCGATCAACTTCCAGAAGAAGTCCTGGTTGCGCAAGACGTAAGCCTGAAACCAGAGCCGGCCCGGCGCCTTGTCTGCGATGGTTTCGATCGCGGTGGTGGCGCTGCTGGACAGCGTGTACGGAATGCCCATTGAGGCCGCCGCACGCGCCAATGCGAGGTCGGCACCGCGCCAACCGAAACCTGCAGCGCCGGTCGGTGCGATGGCCGCGGGCATGGCCGCCGGTGCGCCCAGCAAGGTGCAAGCAGTCGAGGCTTTGCTGACGTCGACCAGCACGTGCGGCGCCAGCTGCCAGCGATCGAAAGCGCGCGCGTTGCTGGCGAGCGTGATCTCGTCTTCGGCACCGCCCTCGTAGAAGTCGAACACCGCGCGCGGCAGACGTCGTTTCGCCAGCGCGCGCAGGTCGGCGATCGAGTAGCAGTCTTGCGCGCGTCGGGTCATGCGGTTTCGAGCCGAGTGTCGGGCACCGCACGCGGCGTGCCGTCGTCATGGAAGAAGCGCGTGGCCATGACCTGGCATCGCTTGATCAGCCGCGGCTCGTCGGGGCGGTAATCGGGGATCGCGTTGTGGATCGTTCCCATGTTGTCCCACATCAGCAGATCGCCCACTTCCCAGCGGTGCGCATACGTGAAAGCCTCTTGTGTCTGGTGTTTGAACAGGAAATTGAGTACCTCGTCGCTTTCCGCGGCGTCCATTTCGTTGATCCGAGTCGCATAGCCCGGGTTCGCATAAAGCACGCGCCGCCCGGTGATGGGGTGCTCGAGAAATACGGAATGCGATACCGGCGGCCGGGCCGCGCGCTGCACAGGCGTGAGTGCTGGGCGGCTGCTGCCGCGCTCGCGCCGCATCATTTCCCAGAACTTGTCGAAGTCGTGCAGGACGGTCATGCCTTCGAGCCGCTTCTTCCAAGCTTCGGGCAGCGCGTCGTAGGCCGCGTGCATGTTGCAGAACGCGGTGTTGCCCAGCGGCTGGCCGTCGCGCTGCGGAATCTTGATGCCGTAGAGCACATTGGTGAACGCGATCATCCGGGCGTACGACATGTCGGTATGCCAGTCCTGGCCGGCGTCCGAGAGTCCCAGCGGCTTGCCGTCTTCGACGATGTTGGACAGCACCATGACTTCCGGCAGGCCTGGCTCCTGGTAGGCGCCCGCCACGTTGACTTCAAGTCGGCCGAAGTTCTGCGAAAAATCGCGCAGCTGCACAGGCGTCAGTTGCTGCTTCGGATAGCTAAGCACGCCATGGCGTCCGAGCGCCTGCAGCAGCATCTGGAACACGTCGCCGGACAAGGGCCGGGACAGGTCGAGGCCTTCGACGCGGGCGCCGAGCGTGGCTTGGCTGGGGACGATGCGGATAGTCATGGTGGGTTTGCTCTCATTGGGTTTCAGAACGCTGCGTCGAGCAGCCCGCGGATCTCGGCGGCACGCGTGACGTGCGCGGGTTGCAGTGAAGGCCGCGCTCACCGAGCGTCTTGGTCGCGATGCGGTCGAGCGCCTGCCCGGATGCGGGCACGGTATTCACTCGGTGAAGCCGAAAGCGGCAACCATGCGTTGCTCGGCAATGCGCCAGTCGTGGCCGACGTCTCGCCTGAACACCGTCGTCGTCAGATTGAAGCGCAGCGGACCCGCAATCGATGGCACAACATGGTGCAGCGCCGGCGTGGCGGTGTAGCGGTAGGCGATCATGTACGCCTCCACTTCGGCGGTGCCGTCCGCCAGCGCGCTGATGTATTCGTTGGTCAGCACGTGGCGCGTGTCGACATCGAGGGGGCGTGCTTCGAGCGCTGCTTGAACCGCCGGTTTGCCCTCTAACCATTGACCCTGCCGCAACCAGCGGCAGTCTTCCGTGAACAGCGCAAGCATCAGGTCGTAGTGGCGCAGATCGAGAGCATGGAAAAAGCCATGCAGGAGCTGGGTGAAGCCGGCGGGCGCCGGTGCCGCTGCGGCGGAAGAGACAAAGGAAGATACAGCGACCATGGGGCCGGAGTTTAGGAAGCGGCTTGCCCGCCAACGCACCCTGTTCGATAATCCAATGTTTGCGATTTGGAAACCTTGGGACCGCCCATGGCCCTCCCGATCGCTCACGCGCGAAGAGAGACGAACCCATTGGACCGCCTGCGCTGTCTCCAGATATTTACGGAAGTTGCGCGCTGCGGCAGCTTCGTACGGGCTGCCATGCAGCTGTCGGTTTCGCGGGCCACTGTCACCAAGCATGTGGCCTGGCTCGAAGCGTCGATGGGTGCGCAGCTGCTCAAGCGCACCTCCAAGCAGGTTGCGCTGACCGAAGCCGGCGCGCGTGTGCTGGGCGCTGGACGCGATCTGCTCGAACGCTATGAAGCCATCGAAGGCGAGGTGCGCGATGCCGTGCAACTGCCGCGAGGCGCCATCCGCGTTGGCACGCCGCCCTCGTTCGGCGCCTACCACTTGATGCGGCTGGTGGCCGGATTCACGCAGCGCTACCCTGACATCGAGGTGACCGTGGTGCACGACGATGGCCGCTCCGATCTGGTCGCGCAAGCACTCGATCTGTCGATCCGCATTTCCCCCTCGCTAGAAGATGCCAGTTATGTCGCCCAGTCGTTGCTGAAGTCGCCACAGGTCGTGGTTGCGGCACCGGCCTATCTCAAGGTGCATGGGTACCCGGCCACGCCGGCCGAACTCGCGCGCCACAACTGCCTGGTGCACATCATCAAGTCGGGGGCCGGGATCTGGAAGTTTGCCGGCGATCCCCCCCAGCAGATCCGCGTGCGCGGCACGGTGCGATCCAACCTGGGTGATGCTCTGAAGCAGGGCGCCTTGCTGGGCAGCGGCATTTCGTTGCATCCCTATTACATGGTGTCCGACGAACTCAAAGCCGGAACGCTGGAGGCGGTGCTGCCGAGCTTCGTGCCGGAGGAACTCGATATCAACGTTGTGTTTTCCACCCGGCGCAACATGCCGACGCGCGTACGGCACCTGCTCGAATTTTTAAAGGAATGGTCACGCGATCCGCCTGACTGGGCGCTTTCCACCACCGTCGGCCCAGCGGCCCTTGCCCAGCGATCCGGTGGCTCAGGCGTCAAAACGCGCGCCAGGTGATCCGTGGTTGCAAGAGGCGTCCAGCTATGGATCGAGCAGCACCTCACATGCCTCGTCGGCGATCACCTGTTCTTCGTCGGTGTGCATGACGAGAAGCGAGATCTCGCTGTCGGGTGCGTCGATGCGAAGCTTGTGTGCGGTGTTCGCCTCGGCGTCGATGCGAACACCGAGCCAGGCGAGGTGCGCCGCAATGGCCGCGCGAACGCTCGGCTGATGTTCGCCGATGCCGGCGGTAAAGACGATGGCGTCCAGGCCGCCGAGGGTGGTGGCGATCGCCGCCATCTCGCGCGCAATGCGCAATGCGAACAATGCCAAGGCCTGACGTGCTTCCGGTGCATCGCTGGCGACAAGCTCGCGACTGTCCGCTGAAATACCGGAGACGCCGAGCAATCCGGAGCGGTGATAGAGCATGTCTTCGAGCGCGTCGACGGACATGTGCTTTTCCTTCTGCAGATGCAGCAGCACGCCCGGGTCGAGCGCACCGGGGCGCGTCGCCATCGGAATGCCGTCGAGCGTCGAGAACGACATGCTGGTATCGCGGCTGATGCCGTTCTCCAGGCCGCACAGACTCGCGCCGCTGCCCAGATGGGCGACGACGACGCGGTCGCCGATATCGCCCACGTCGCCATCGCCGTTCAGTGCCAGTTGGCCGGCAATGAACTTGTACGAGAGCCCGTGGAAACCGTAGCGCTTGACGCCCTGGTCGAACAGATCGCGGGGCAGGGCGAAGCGACGCACCAGGTCGCTTTGCGTGCGGTGAAACGCCGTGTCGAACGACGCGGCTTGCGGCAAGTCAGGACGCAGCTTTTGAACCGCACGAATCAGACGCAGGCTCTGCGGCTGATGCAACGGGGCGAGAGACGACAACGCATCGATGGCCGCGAGCGTGTCGTCAGAGATCTTCGTCGGCCCGTCGAAACGATCGCCGCCATGCACCACGCGATGCGCTACAGCCAAGAGCTTGTCGGACTGGAAATGGCTCGCGAGCCAGCCGAGCGTTTCATCGATAACGTCGTGCAGGTCCTCTGTGGCGTGCGACTTCAAGGTCACCTGAAGCGGTCGATTCGCCTCCTCGATCTTCAGCGACAGCGGCTTGTGCCGGAGATCGATTGCACCCTGCCCAAACGCTCGCGCCTTGCCGTCTTCGATGGCAAAGAGCCCGAGCTTGATCGTCGATGAGCCAGGGTTGAAGGTGAGGAGTACGTCGCGTGCCATGGGTGCATCTTGTACCGACGCTCAGTCACCGCACCATCGTCAGAGCGATGCGACGAGCGCCGCGACCGCGTTCGCAGACTGCTTTTCACCGGCAGCGACAAACAGCAGCATCGACCGTCCCGTGACCGTGTAGATCGCCTCTGGCTCGAAGTCCTCGGGCTCCTGCGGGTCGAGTGCGGTGTCGATCAGGCGCGACCAATGCACACCGTCGGCACGCGCCGGCAGCTTGAACTCGATCGCGTCTTGCCAGCTGTTGATCATGATCATCACGGTCGCATCGTCAGCGGGCCGCGCGATCGAAGAAGCTTGCGCGGTGCCTTCGAGCAGCATGCCGAAGCAACGCGTTTGCGGGTCGTCCCAGTGGCCCGAATCCATCTCGGCACCATCGGGCGCGAGCCACGTCACGTCCTTGAGCTGCGTCTCTTCCTTGACGTCGCCCGACAAGAAGCGTCCGCGGCGCAGCACCGGCAATTCCTTACGCAGCTTCGTCAGACGTTGCGTAAAACGGTTGAGCGCCTGACCACGCTCGTCGATCTCCCAGTGCAACCACGAGATGTCGTCGTCCTGGCAATAGGCGTTGTTGTTGCCTTGTTGCGTACGGCCGAACTCGTCGCCGGCCAACATCATCGGCGTGCCCTGCGACAGTAGCAAGGTCGCCAGCATGTTGCGCTGCTGCCGTGCGCGCAGGTCGAGCACGGCCTCATCGTCGGTGTCGCCTTCGACGCCGCAATTCCACGAACGGTTGTCCGAGGAGCCGTCGCGGTTGTCTTCGCCGTTGGCGTCGTTGTGCTTCTCGTTGTAGCTCACCGTGTCGGCCAGCGTGAAGCCGTCGTGCGCGGTAATGAAGTTGACGCTGGCCCAAGGACGGCGGCCGCGATGGTTGAAGCGGTCACCGCTGGCCGACATGCACTGCGCCAACTTGGGCGCCAGCGCTTCGTCGCCTTTCCACCAGGCGCGCACGTTGTCGCGGAACTGGTCGTTCCACTCGGCCCAGCCCGGTGGAAAGCCGCCGACCTGATAGCCGCCAGGGCCGATGTCCCATGGCTCGGCCACCAGCTTGACGCTCGACAGCACCGGGTCTTGCCGGCAGCTCTTCAGGAAGCCGCCGCCTTCGTCGAAGCCGTACGGCTCGCGCGCCAGGATGGTCGCCAGATCGAAGCGAAAGCCGTCGACGCGCATCTCCGTCACCCAGTAACGCAGGCTGTCCGTCACCATCTGCAACACGCGCGGATGGCTCAGGTTGAGCGTATTGCCGGTACCGGTGTCGTTGATGTAGTAGCGCGCACCGGGGCCTTCAGCGCCGTTGCCGTCTGCACCACCGCCCGGCATCAGCCGGTAATAGCTCGCGTTGTCGATGCCCTTGAAAGACAGCGTCGGGCCAAGCTCATTGCCCTCGGGCGTGTGGTTGTAGACCACGTCCATGATCACTTCGAGCCCGTTCTCGTGGAAGCGGTCGACCATCGCCTTGAACTCGTCGATGTTGGGCCCGTCCATGTAGCGCTGGTCTAGCGCGAAGAAGCCCATCGTGTCGTAGCCCCAGTAGTTGGTGAGGCCCTTGTCCGTCAGGAACGGCTGGTTCAGGAACATCTGGATCGGCAACAGCTCGACGCTGGTCACGCCCAGTTCGCGGATGTGCTTGATAGGACCGTCTTGCGCCAGGCCGGCGAAGGTGCCGCGCATGTGCTCGGGCACGTCGGGCCGGCGCATGGTGAAGCCGCGCACATGGGTTTCGTAGAACACGGTCTGGTCCCACGGCACCCGAACGTTTCGGGTCTGCTTCCACTGAAAGTGCGAATCGACCACCACGCATTTGGGCACCATGTGCGCACTGTCGCGCTCGTCGAAGCTCAGGTCGGCATCTTCATGGCCGACGGTGTAGCCGAAGAGTTCCGGCCCCCACTTCAGCTCGCCCATGTGCGCCTTGGCGTACGGGTCCATCAACAGCTTGTGATGATTGAAGCGGTGACCTTTCTCGGGCTCGTACGGGCCGTGCACGCGGTAGCCGTAACGGGCGCCGGGCTGCAAGCCGGGCACGAAGCCGTGCCAGACCTCGTCGGTGTATTCAGGCAATGTGATGCGCGCCAACTCCTCGATGCCGGCCTCGTCGTAGATGCAGACCTCGACTTTGGTTCCATGCGCGGTGAACAGCGCGAAGTTGACGCCGTGGCCGGTGTAAGTGGCGCCCAACGGGTGCGCGGTTCCTTCTTCGATCGAATACGTTTGTGTCATGGCGCAATCATCGCGGATGACGGCGCCGAACCTTGGGATCTCAGGCTCGCCGGCTCGTAGGCGGAAAGCTCTCGACAGGCCAGATTGGGGTCTCGGCGTTAAAGCCAGCTGCGGCGAGCGCAGGCGGGTGCCGACCGTGCATGAGCAACGGGACTGCGCAAAACACGATAGTGCCTACGATGACCAGGCCTGTGTAGAGCGCGGGCGAGCCAACCGGCAGCTGATCGGGCGGAAATAACGCAACCAGAAAGCTGAAAAGCACCCCCATGAAACCGATGCCTGCGACTGCCCACATTCCGATATTGCCGCCAGGCACGCGAAATGGACGCGTGAGCTCTGATCGCGAGTAGCGCAGCTTGATGGCGGCCGCGTACATGAACATGTAGGCGATCAGATAGAGCGCGATGGTCATGGCCGACAGCAAAAAGAAAACGACCGAGACGTTCTTGACGAAGAAGTAGAGCGACGACATCAACGTCACCACGACACCTTGGGCCAGCAGGATGTGTTTGGGCATCCCATGGCCGTTGGTCGCCTGCAGAATGCGCGGCAAATTCCCATCCTGGGCAGTTGCCAGAAGTCCTCTCGACGGGCTGCCGAGCCACGCAAAGATGCCGCTGACGGCACCGAGTCCGACCAGCAGAGACAACGTCCTTGTCAGCCAGATCATGTGCCACATATCGCTGATGACGGCGCTGAACGTATCGAAGACGCCCGACTGCAGCGAAATCCTGTCGTGCGGCAGGATCGCCGCGACCGGGATCGCTCCGAGCGCGAAGACGAGAACTGCCGCCAGCGCACCGATGCCTATCGCCAGCGGATATTCGCGGCCCGGCTCGCGCATTTCCGCGACATGGACCGCCTGCACCTCGACACCGGCGAAAAGCAGGATGATTCCGGCCAGGAAGGTGACACCGCCGAATCCATGGATCGACGGCCAGAACGTCGCGTGGCCGTCGTTCGACACGGCCGGGTCGGTCAGGTGCCGCCAGCCGATCGGGTGCCCCGTCGACAGCCAGTAGGTGAGGAGGACCAACAGAAACAGGCCTGGCACGATCGTTCCGGCGATGAATGTCCAGTTCGCGAGCCTGGCGAAGACCCGCACGCCACGCAACACGAGCGCTGTCACCACCCAAAAGACGACGATGCAGAAGACGCCGACGAAAGTCCCGTTTTTTGCGAGGTCGGGACGCCCGATGGTGTACGCCAGAGCCACAGCGCCGAAAGTCAGACCCACTGGAAACCAGACCACGTTCTGTATCCATTGCAGCCAGACCGCGAGAAACCCCCATCGCTGACCAAAGGCTTCCCCGACCCACGCATAGATACCGCCCTTCCTATCCGAAAAGGCACCGCCGAGTTCGGCCGAAACGAGCGATGCTGGAACGAGGTAAAAGACAACCGCGAACGCCAAATAGGCAAACATCGTCATCTCCTCCTTGGCGAGCAACGGCAGACCGCGCAAGCTGGTAACGATGGCTGCCGCGGTCATGAGACCGACCGACGCCGAGCTCAGACGAGCAGGGTTCTTTTCAGCAGTCACGCAGAAGCTACTTGGCTATCGCCAGGACAGGATCATCGAGAAATAGCCGCCGATCAGCGCCAGGACGGTCGTCAACGCATAGCTCACCGGATAAGGGACGGCGGCGACCGAGCTGCCGGATTCCTCCATGATGGCGTTCAGACCCGGCGTGCTGTTGCGCGCGCCCGTGGTGGCACCATCGGAGATGATCGAGTTGAGTCCGAAGAACTTGATTCCCACCCAGAAGCCGACCAGCGGCGGTATGAGCGCGCCGGCAAGGCCGATGAGTGCGAGCCAAAGGATCGTGTTGCCGCCGAGCGCGGAGATGACCTTGGGGCCTACGTTGGCCGACAGCACCGCGACGAAGGCGTTCAGCCCGAAATCCTGCAGAAAGCTTCGTGCGCCTTCGTGCACCGGACCACCGAAGTTGGGGTTGCGGCTGCGGAAATAGCTGACCCCTACCCCCGCCATGATGACGCCGGCCGAGGTTCCGAGCGAAAAAGGAATGCCTGAGATCGTGACCGTGACGATGCCCACGAGGTAGCCAGCCAGCATGGCGATCGCGAGATAAAGCACCTCGGACTTCATCGTCGGCAGCACGATGTGGCCGCCGAATTCCTTCGCCGCTTTGCGGAGCGCGGAGTCTGGTCCGGTGAGGCGCAGCACGTCGCCGAAGCGGACATCGCTTTTCGGGCCCAGAGGGAGTTCGGTTCCGCCACGGAAGAGGGCCTGCACGGCGACACCGCCAGACATCACCTGTCCGAGTTGCGCCATGCTCTTTCCCGAGTGCTCGTGAGCGCCGACGTGCACGTCCGCAACCTCAAGCGGGATGTTCCGCGCCAACGGATTGCTGGATTCTGGGCCGATCAGCTTCCCGTCCTTCAGGATCAGGTCATGCACGTCCCCACGCACCGTGACGATGTCACCCTTTCTGAGGACCAGGTCGTCGGTCATGTCAAGCACACCGCCGTCGCGGACCAGCCGAAGAATGGGCGCGGCGGGGAAGTCCACGGCCAGCTGCGCGATGTTGCGGCCAATGAAGCCGTCATGCGTAACAGAGAAGGCGCGCAGATCGTAGGGAGAAATTCCGATGACCAGTGCACTGGGCGCGCCTGGGACGGGATGGGTAGCCCCGCCGCTGAACGCTGCCTCGGCCAGTTTCGCATCGGCCTTGGCGTCGTGTCCAAAGATGCGCGGAAGGTAACGGATCAAGAGGATGATGCCGACTGTGGAGAGAACATAGCTGATCGCGTAGGCAGCCGCCATATTGGCCCCCACCTGCGCGACGGTCATGCCTGCGGGTGGTTTGTAGGCACCACTCGCCAGTGCGCTTTGGCCGACACCGAGGATCGCCGTGATGGTGTAACTCCCGGAAATCAGACCGGTCGCGTAGCCCGGCGCGAGCCCGGCCAGCGCGGCTCCGAAATAGCAGATGACCCAGTTCAAGACCCAGACGATCAGCCCGATCGCGACGAAGGCAAGACCGCCCTTGCGCAGCCCCGAGAAGAATTGCGGTCCCACCTTCAGCCCGAGGGCGTACATGAAAAGCAGCAGCATGAACGACGACAGAATGCCCGGGATGGCGTAGGTGATGTCGTATGCGGACTGGGCGATCATCGAGACCACGACGCCGACCAGCAGCGTGCCGGCCGTAGATCCAAGAGAGATGGTCTTGAAGTTGAACTTGCCGATCAGAGTGCCGAGCGCAAGCGCGAGCAGAACGAAAGCGATTGGCTGATCGCCCAGGAGTTGGAAAAAGCCGTGAACCCCAGCCTCGGTCACAGACCGGATGCTATCCATGATGAAAGCCAGGTTTCGCCGTGGAATTGGGGACCGGGTTCTTCGTCAGGTGCTGGATCGCACTTTTTATGTCGTTGAGGAGAAGTTGCGCCAGATCCCGACTGACACCGTGACGAATCAGGATGCGCTGCACAACGGTGTTCTTGCGATTCAATGGCAGCGGATAGGAAGCGATCTGCCAACCCCGCATCCGCACCCTCTCGGACAGGTCATACAGGGTGTAGCCATGATCGGAGTCGGTCAGACGGTAGGCAACGGCTGGCAGGCCACCATGGCCGTCGTAGACCATCTCAAACGGTTCTAGCTTCGCCAATTCGGCCCCCAACCATTGGGCCGTGTCTGAACACGCTTGCTGAATGGCCGTGTAGCCCTCCCGCCCGAGGCGCAAGAAGTTGTAGTACTGCGCAATGATCTCGCCACCCGGGCGGGAAAAGTTCAGCGCGAAGGTCGGCATGTTGCCGCCGAGATAGTCGACGTTGAAGATCAGCTCTTCGGGCAGGTCTTTCTTCGAGGCCCAGATCACCCAGCCCACCCCCAGCGGGGCCAGGCCGTACTTGTGCCCGGACGCGTTAATGGATCGAACCCGCTCGATCTGAAAATCCCATACAAGGTCGCGCTGAATGAACGGCGCGATGAAGCCGCCCGAGGCCGCATCCACGTGGATCGGGATGTCCAGCCCGAGGTCGCGCTGCATGGCATCGAGCTCACGCGCAAGCGCTTCGACCGGCTCGTAGATCCCTGTGAAGGTGACACCCAGCGTCGCCACGACGCCGATGGTATTTTCGTCACAGTACCTGCGCAGGTCTTCGGGTTTGAGCCCGAGCGCATCACCTTCCAGAGGCACTTCGCGAATTTCGACATCGAAATACCGGGCGAACTTGAGCCAGCAGATCTGCACCGGGCCAGTCACGATGTTGGGCTTGCTGGCGTCCTTGCCCTCGGCTTCCCGGCGCTTGCGCCATTTCCATTTGAACGCCAGACCGCCGAGCATCGCCGCCTCGCTGGAGCCGGTCGTCGAGCAGCCCACCGTCTCCCACGATTGCTGCGCGTGCCAAAGGTCGGCAAGGATGTGGACGCATCGGTTCTCAAGTTCGGCGGTCTGAGGATATTCGTCCTTGTCGATCATGTTCTTGTCGAGCGCTTCGGCCATGAGCTTCTGCACTTGAGGCTCGACCCAGGTCGTGCAAAAAGTGGCCAGGTTCTGCCGCGAGTTGCCGTCGAGCATGAGTTCGTCGTGCACCAGGCTGTAGGCGGTCGATGCCTCGGTGGACTGGTCGGGCAGCCGGTACTTTGGAAGGCAACGTTCCGAGGCGCCGGAGGCGTAGATGTCCTCGATCGAGTTGTCGTGATGTTCAGTGGTCTGGTGAAGTGCCATGGGATCTTTCGGTTAGCAGGAGCGGGTCGTCGCGCAGCGTCGGACGCCGCGAGATTTCCGCGATGGGACGGGCAGGGTGAAGGAGTCGCGGCAACCGCTGCAACTCCGGTGAGTGCTCTATGGCGCATTGGGGAAGCGCCGTCAGGACAAACTAGACGAACGTCGGTGGGGCCGGCCTAGCTATCCCAGGGCGGCGCTTTGGCCGGCCCGGCTGTCGACGTGGCGGGGGAAGAGAAAACCGATGTGCTGCAGTGCGCTCACGTCAAAGCCTCACCTGCAAAACGGGGACATCTGAGGAGTGCAGGATGTCTTCCGCATTGCTGCCAAAGGCCAGGCGCGGCAGCCCGGTTCGGCCGTGCGTCCCGATCACGACGATGTCGGCGTCCCAAGCCCTGATCTCCAGGGCGATCGCCGGGTAGATTTCCCCGACCACCCCTTGCCGAAGCGCGACATCTCCTTTCACGTCGGCATGTTCCACTTCGGCAAGGCCCGCCGCGAGGACTTCATTGCCCCGCGTGACATTGGGGTTCGGCGCGTCGAGAGCGCCGGTGCGTGGTTCGCCGCTTTGCTCCATTCGCAGTTCGTCCACCACATGAATCAGACGGATGGAACCTCGCGTCGTTAGAGCGAGCTTGATGGCTTCCTGTAGCCCGCGGTATCCGGTTTCGCTGCCATCGATCGGTACGAGGATCCTTTGGTACGTCGAAACGACTGGCGACTCTGGCGTTCTTTGGCTGCATGGGTGCATGCGTTGCATCCTATGCCGCTGAAAATTCCGTGCGGGCTCGTGTGCCGACGCTTGATGTCTGCTTTCACAAATCGCAAAGACTGACGAATAACTTGTTCACCACACCACACCACACTCTCATCGCTCAAACCGCAACCGGACTCCGCTCCGAAAACGGCCCGTTCCAGTACGGGTAGTAAGGGTAGAGCGGAGTCACCGCACTCGCCGTATCCAGGTTCGCAATCTGCGCCGCACTCAATTCCCAGCCGAGCGCGCAGAGGTTCTGCTGCCACTGCGTCTCGACGCGCGCGCCGATCAGCAGGGTGGCGACAGTCGGGCGTGTCAGCAGCCAGTTCACCTTCTGTTTCGTGCGGCCGGCCTTCCGCAGGCAAAGCCTGGCGGCGTCGGATCTTGCCGGTGAGCCGGCCCCAGGCCCGCGGGCTCCAGACGATCGCACCCACGCCCGGGTCGATGCCGAACGGGATCAACTCCCATTCGTAGCCGCGGCCGTTGAGCGAGTAGCAGGTCTGGTTCGCGACGAAGCGCTCGGCGCCCAGCTTGTCAACCGCTGCCGGCGGCTTCATCAGCTGCCAGCCAGAAAAGTTGGAACCGGCAATCTAGGGGAGCTTGCCCTCGCGGATCAGTCCGTCAAGTGTCTGCACGACCTGCTCGATGTCGAACAGGTTAACGCCGGCGCCCAAGCAGATGTAGACGATGCGCCGCGAGCCCGCAACATCGGTGTTGCCCCACGCGCTGAAGGGCGGACCTTCACCGCCGAAGGTGCCAACGCCATAGCCGAGGGCGGGCACCTTGAAGCTCGATTTGTTGAAGTCGGTATTCCATGTCGATGTCCTTTTGCCCAAGAGAGATCGGGATGTTTGTTCGATCAGGCACGGGCTGGAATGGCATCGACAGATAACCTGCTTCGCCCCTTGGGGCCAGCGACTCCACACCGCGAACCCGAACTCACCGAGCGTCAGCAACGCAGCGACCCCGCCCGGCGCATCGAGCCCGAGCACGCTCAAGATGGTCATGCCGCCGATCCACGCACCGAGCGCGTTGCCGAGGGCGAAGGCGGCGATGATCAGGCTCGACGAGGGCGGTACTTGATTTTCTGTTCGAGAACGTCGACCTTGCCGGCGGTGGCTGATGATGCTTCACGCCGATTGTGCGCAAGCGAACAGAATGGACTCGCTTTTCAACCTGCCTTGAGGTTGAATGCGCGCATGGCATCCATCTACAAGCAAATCGATATCCAGGCTCCGGCCCAGCAAGTCTGGGAGGCGGTGCGTGACTGGGAGCTGGTGCACGAGCGGCTGGTGCCCGGTTTCGTCGTCGACGTCAAACTGGAGCCGAAGGCGCGCATCGTCACTTTCGCCAACGGCGTGGTGGCGCGCGAAATCATCCTGGCGGTCGATGACGCGGCCCACCGGCTGGCGTACTCGGCCGTGGGCAGCCGCGCGGCACACCACAACGCTTCGGTTCAGGTGTGTCAGACGGGACCAGCCACCTGCCAGATCGTCTGGATCACCGACGTGTTGCCCGACACGCTCACCACTTCGCTCAACGCGATGGTCGAAGAGGCGTCCGCCATCATGAAGCGCACGCTGGAGCGCTCGGCCACCCAATAGAGCGAGTCAGCGGCCGGTTCAGCCTTCGACCAGCTCGAAGCTGCTCGGCGGCGAGGCGGCCAGCTCGGCCCAATCGAGTTCTTCTTCGAGCGTGTGGAACACGTCTTCTTCCATCTCGCCCGAGCGTCGCAAGTCTGCAAGCCTGGCGCGCTGTGCCGCGATGCTGCGGCGCGTCAGGTCGTCGATCTTGGCGGCTTCGCGCGGGTGCTTGCCGGCGTCGATTGCCTTGCGGTCGGCCTTCAGCGTTTCGCGCAGTGCCTCGGCCGCATCGCCGCGCTCGTTCTCGACGCTGGCCTTACCCGCGTCGATCAGCGCGATGCGGCCGGCGATCAATTCATGGTCGAACGATTCGTCCCTGGCAAAGCGCAGCAGCCGAACCGGCGGCCACCGACGCCACCGCCGCGCTGAAGATCAGCAGCGCGACCGCATCGTTGAGCCGACTCTCCCCCTTCAATACGCTGACGGTCGCGCGCGGCAACTGAAAGCGCCCTAGCACCGCACTGGCCGCAGCGGCGTCGGGTGGCGCGACGATGGCGCCGAGCGCGATGGCCGCCGCCAGTGGCAGGCCGGCCACCACGACACAGAGCCAGGCCACGGCCGCGGTGGTCAACAGCACCAGCACCGCGGCCAGCGAGAACAACGACAACCAATAGCGCCGCAGATGCCACGGCGGAAAGTCGAACGCCGCATCGAGCAGCGCCGGCGCGATGAACAACCCCAGCGCCAGCATGGCCGGGTAGGGCACCGGCCAGCCGCTCGACACCTGGAGCAATACCAACGCGATGACCAGCAGCGTCAGCATGCTTTCGAACAAGACCATATCGAGTGACCGGATACCGGGATTGCGACAATCGCAACATGCCTTCCCGTTTTCTGAAAATGGCCCTGCTGCTGGGCCTGCTCTCCGCCATCGGTCCTTTCGCCATCGACATGTACCTTCCGGCCTTGCCGGCCATCGGGCAAAGCCTGGGGGCCGACATCGGTGCCGTGCAGATGAGCCTGACGGCGTTCTTCCTGTCCCTCGGTATCGGTCAGTTGTTGTATGGACCGGTGTCGGACATGGTCGGACGCAAGCCTCCTCTTTATGCGGGTTTGGCGTTGTTCGCACTTGCCAGTGTCGGCTGCGCACTGGCCACCGATATCCAGACCTTGATCGTGCTGCGCTTCATCCAGGGGCTGGGCGCGGCTGCCGGCATGGCGATTCCGCGCGCCATCGTGCGCGACCTGCACACCGGCACGGATGCGGCGCGGCTGATGTCGCTGCTGATACTCGTGTTCAGCGTGTCGCCCGTCCTCGCGCCGTTGGCGGGCAGCGGCGTCATCGCACTCGGCGGCTGGCGCGGTGTGTTCTGGGTCGTCATGGTGGCGTCGGTCGCGGGCATGGCGATGATGTTCATGCAGCTCGACGAAACGCGACCGCCATCGGAGCGCGTCGAGAGCAGTCTGGGCAGCGCGCTCGGTGCGTACTGGCTCCTGCTGCGCGACCGGCACTACCTCGGCCTGGTCTTCATTGGCGGCTTCGCGCTGGCCGGTTTCTTTGTCTACCTGGCCAACTCGTCGTTCGTGATGATCGACCACTACGGCCTGTCGCCTGCGGTCTACAGCGTGGCCTTCGGCGTCAACGCAGCGGCTTTCATCGCGGCCTCGCAGTTCACCGGCGCGCTGGGTGAACGCTTCGGCCTGGTGCGGGTCGTGAAGTTCGGCGTCCTCGCCTGCGGCACCGTCATGCTGGCGCTGTTCGCGTATTTCGCCTCGGGCGGTGACCGGCTGGCGGTGCTCATCGTGCTGTACTTCATCGCCAGCGGCTTCATGGGGCTGGTGATACCGACCACCGGGGTGCTCGCGCTGGAAGCGCATGGCGCCATCGCCGGCACGGCGTCGGCCTTGCTCGGTACGCTGCAGATGCTGACGGGCGCTTTCATGATGGCGGCGGTCGGGCTCTTTACCGATGGCCGACCGTTGCCGATGGTCGCGGGCATGGCCGCAGGGGCGTTCGTCGCTGCGGTGCTGACCTGGCTCACGCTGGGCGGTTGGCGCACGGCGCCGAAAATGGAGGAGGCCCTGTGAGCGCCGTGGCCTCCAACGCATCCGACACGTCCAACACGTCCGGCGCATTGAACGCCGCGCCCAAGCTCGGCGACGGCCTGGCCCAGCCGGCACGCAACCGCGCCATGATGGTGATCATCCTGGGCATCGCGGTGGCGGTGCTCGACGGCACCATCGTCAACCTGGCATTGCCCGGCATCGCGCGCGAACTGAACGCCAGTGCGTCGCACGCCATCTGGGTCGTCAACGCGTACCAGATCGCCATCCTGGTGTTGCTGCTGCCACTGGCCTCGCTCGGCGATCTGGTCGGCTATCGCCGCGTCTACCTCGTCGGCATGGCCTTCTTTACGCTGGCATCGCTCGGTGCCACGCTGTCGAACTCGCTCGGCACATTGATCGCGGCCCGCGCGCTGCAGGGCCTGGGCGCCGCCGGGATCATGAGCGTGAATGCGGCGCTGGTTCGGCTCATCTATCCGTCGGCCAAGCTGGGGCGCGGCATGGCGATCAACTCGCTGGTCGTTGCCACCGCCTCGGTCGCGGGACCATCGGTCGCGGCGGCCATCTTGTCGGTGGCGTCATGGCCGTGGCTCTTCGCGCTCAACGTGCCCCTCGGTATCGCGGTGTTCTTTCTCGGCATGCAGTCGTTGCCCGCCAACCGCGTGGCGCCGGCTGCGGGCTCGCGCTTTTCGCTCATCGACGTGGTCCTGAACATCGCGATGTTCTCGCTGATCTTCATCGGCGCCGACCGGCTCGGCGTGCGCGAAGG
The DNA here is from genome assembly GCF_035018885.1 of Variovorax sp. LG9.2. Lineage (NCBI taxonomy): Bacteria > Pseudomonadati > Pseudomonadota > Betaproteobacteria > Burkholderiales > Comamonadaceae > Variovorax > Variovorax sp. LG9.2. Next base: position 154,741 of record NZ_JASJXB010000005.1, read on the forward strand.
CGGGCAGGGCGCCGACCCGATGGCGTGGGTCCTGCTCGCGGCAGGCATCGTCGTGGGTGTGTTCTACCTGCTGCGCCAGCGCACGTTGGCGGTGCCGCTGTTCCCGGTCGACCTGATGCGTATTCCGGTGTTCGCACTGTCGATGTGCTCTTCCGTCGGCGCCTTCAGCGCGCAGATGCTGTCGTACATCGCGCTGCCCTTCATGCTGCTCGAGACGCTGCACCGTTCGCACATCGAGGCGGGCTTGCTTATCACCGCGTGGCCACTCGCCATCGTGGTGGCTGCGCCCATCGCCGGGCGGCTGATCGGCCGCGTCCCGGACGGTTTGCTCGGCGGCATCGGCATGGCATTGATGGCGCTGGGCCTGGCGCTGCTGGCTGCGTTGCCGGCCGATCCTTCGAACCTGAACATCGTGTGGCGCATGGCGCTGTGCGGTGCCGGCTTCGGGCTGTTCCAGTCGCCGAACAACCACACCATCGTGACCTCGCCACCGCCGCAACGAAGCGGTGCGGCAAGCGGCATGCTGGGTACCGCGCGCCTGACCGGGCAAACGCTCGGCGCGGTCATGCTGGCCGCCATCTTCAGTGCGTGGGGTCCGCACGAAGGGCGTGGCCAGGTCATCGCCCTGGCGGTAGCAGCCGCATGCGCCGCGCTGGCCGGCGTGTTCAGCGTGCTGCGCACTCGCGGCAAGTAGAGTCCGGGCCGATGACGCAGATCGGCAAGTCCGATACGACGCCATGCCCGCCGGCCTCCCGGCCCTGGGTGCTGGCGGCCGCCATCGTCGGTTCCAGCATGGCCTTCATCGACGGCACGGTCGTCAACGTGGCCTTGCCCGCCATCCAGCGCGACCTGCATGCGACGGCTTTCCAGGCGCAGTGGGTCGTCGAGTCGTATGCCCTGCTGCTGGCGGCACTGCTGCTGGTGGGCGGGGCGTTGGGCGACCACTTCGGGCGGCGGCGCATCTTCGCGATCGGTGTCGGCCTTTTTGCATTGGCCTCGGCAGCCTGCGCCGCCGCTGGCGACGTGCACCAACTCATCGCGGCGCGCGCAGTGCAGGGCGTCGGCGGTGCCTTGCTGGTGCCCGGCAGCCTGGCCCTCATCAGCGCGTCGTTCCCGGAAAAAGAACGCGGACGCGCCATCGGCACCTGGTCGGGTTTCAGCGGCATCACGGCGGCCATCGGTCCGGTGCTCGGCGGCTTTCTGGTCGATCGCTTCTCGTGGACCTGGGCTTTTCTGATCAACCTGCCGATGGCCGTGATCGTGCTCTTGCTCGTATGGCGCCACGTGCCCGAAAGCCGCAACCCGAAGGCCGGCGCGCTCGACGGTTGGGGCGCCTTGCTGGCCACCGTGGCGCTGGGCGGCATCGTCTACGCCTTCATCGAGGCACCGACGCAGCACTGGACGTCGCCCGCCGTGCTGACGGCGCTGGTGCTCGGCGTGGCCGGGACCGTTGCCTTCGTCGTGGTCGAAAGCCGGCTGCGCTCGCCGATGTTGCCGCTCGGTCTTTTCAAGGTCGCGAACTTTGGTGGCGCGAACCTGCTGACGTTGCTGCTCTATGCGGCGCTCGGCGGCGGCCTGTACTTCTTTCCGCTCAACATGATCCAGGCGCAGGGCTACTCCGCCACCGCCGCGGGCGCTGCGTTGCTGCCGTTCATCCTCATCCTGTTCGCGCTGTCGCGCTGGGCCGGGAAGCTGGTCGATCGCTTCGGGCCGCGCTTGCCGCTGGTCATCGGCCCGACCATCGCGGCCGCAGGCTTCGCGCTGTTCGCAGTGCCGGGCGTCGGGGCCAGTTACTGGACCGGATTCTTCCCGGCCGTCGTGGTGTTGGGCCTGGGCATGACCATCACCGTGGCACCGCTCACCACCACCGTGATGAACGCGGTCGGGCCGGATCTCGCAGGCGTGGCGTCGGGCGTCAACAACGCGGTGTCGCGTGCCGCATCGGTGCTGGCAATCGCGGTGTTTGGCGTGGTCATGGCGTGGGTATTCGATGCCGCGCTGATGGAGCGACTGCATGCGATCGGCGCTTCGCCTGCGGTCACGGAATTTTTGCAAAGGGAACGCGACAAACTCGCAGGAGCCGCGTTGCCGGCCGGGCTCGATGCGGCGACCACAGCGGCGCTCAAGCATGCGGTGGCCGCAGCCTTTGTCAGCGGCTTTCGCTGGGTCATGCTGCTCTGCGCCGGGCTGGCGTTGTTGAGCGCGGCGAGCGCGTGGTGGATGATCGGTGGCAAGGCGGCGCCGGTCGAAGCCGCCGCTCACGATCGAAAGGTTCTCGATGTCTGATTTACCCGAGCCGTTGGCGGTGATAGCTGCCCGTGTCGGCGCCGTTCTGCGTGCGCGCGGAGAAACCGTTGCGGTAACGGAATCATCGGCTGGCGGACTCGTCTCCGCAGCGCTGCTTGCGATCCCCGGCGCGTCGGCCTATTTCCTCGGTGGCGCGGTCGTCTACTCGCGCCGTGCCGGCAAGGGTTTGCTTGGTCTGACCACCGACGACATGGTCGGTCTTCGGGGAGAAACCGAGCCCTATGCGCAGCTCGTTGCCGGCAAGGCACGCGACATCCATCGCGCGACCTGGGGCATCAGCGAGAGCGGTGCCGCGGGGCCGGTCGGCAGTCCGTATGGCGACCCGGCAGGCCGCGTCTGTCTGGCAGTAGTTGGCGATTCGGTGGCGTTGGAAACCGTGATGACCGGCGAGACCGACCGCGCAAAGAACATGGACTTGTTCGCGCGCCATCTGCTCGCGTTGTTCGAGCGGACGTTGAACCCACCGGCAACCTGAATGGAGAAAGCAATGCAGGACTTCACGACGACCACCTTCGGCATCCTGGTCTTCCCCGAGGTAGAAGAACTCGACTTCGTCGGCCCGTGGGAAATGCTCACGATGTGGAGCAAGGTCGCAGACGGACCCGGCCGCTGCCTCATCATCTCCGAATCGCCGGGGCCGTTGACATGCGCCAAGGGTCTGTCGATCAACCCGCATGTGTCGTTCGCGGACTGCCCGCCGCTCGACTATCTGCTGGTGCCGGGCGGGCAGGGCACGCGCCGTGAAGTCGGCAATCGCGCGCTGCTGGATTTCGTCTCGTCTCAGGCCGCGAACTGCCGTGCCGTGCTGTCCGTTTGCACCGGCTCTTTCGTGTTGCACGCCACCGGCCTGCTCGCCGGCAAAAGGGCCACGACGCACTGGGCGCAGCTCGATCGCTTTCGTGAACTCGGGGACGTCGATGTGGTCGAGGATCGCTTCGTGCGCGACGGCAAGCTGTGGTCGTCGGCGGGCGTGTCGGCCGGCATCGACCTCATGCTGGCGTTCATCGCGAGCGAGTCCGGCGACGATGCGGCGGGCAAGGTGCAACACGCGTCAGCGTACTACCCGGCGGAGACGCGCTACGGCAAGTACGAAGACCATGCGCAAGCGCCTGCGTACCTGAAGCGACCACGCCCGTAAGTTCTTGCGCGGTCCGGCGAGGCTCGCCCCAACCTGCTACTCGCCAATCGGCGCGAAGCGCTGCCGCATGAAGTTGCTGACATGCGGCGTGAAATCCATGAAGCCTTTCACCGCATGGAACTCCTGCGTGTCGTAGACCCAGTCGCCGGCCACTTCATAGATGGCCGCGTACTTGGGGCCGCCTTCGAGCGACACGAAGCGCCGCGCTGACAACCAGCCGGGGCAGGCGAGAAGCGCGGGCACATGCACTTCTTCGTACCAGCGATTGAAGGCTTCTTCGTGCGTGGGATCGACATCGACGCGGACCATGTGAAGTTGAGGCGCCGCAACCGTAGTCGAGATGCCAGTCATGCCGCCACCTTCGGCTTCACCCGCGGGAACTTAAGCGTGGCCTCGGCCTTCAGCACTTCTTTCTCCTCTTCGTTCACCGCGCTGGCCTGCCAGGTCACGGTGCGCGTGTCGGCGTTCATCTGCGCGATCCAGACCTTGAACTCGATGGTGTCGCCGTAGAACACCGGCCCGGTGAACCAGAAGCGGTCTTCGATCGACACGCCCAGCGTGCCGGCGAGTTCGGCGGTCAGCACGCTGGTGCAGATGCCCGCGACCATGATGCCGGGCGCAAGCCGCTTGCCGAAGCGCGTGGTCTGGGCATAGCTGTCGTCGACATGCACCGGTCCGAAGTCGCCGGTGGCCGCGATGTAGAGCGCGCCGTCGGCTTCGGTGATGGTCTTGCGCACCGACACGCAGTCGCCGACATGCAGGCTGTCGAAGGGTTTGAGTTCGTACATGGCGCCGATTCGTTTTTTCAGCCGCGCGCTTGCACCGGCACCAGCCTGGCGGTGCCTTGTGCCATCACCTCGCCGGTGGACTTGGTACAACGCACGCTGCAAGACACGGCGTCGTCCGCAACGTCGAGCACCTCGATGCGCGACTCGACCGTCTCGCCCACCAGGACCGGCATCGCGAAGTCGATCTGCAAGCCGCCGAGCCGCCATGCGACGCCGGCGACGCGATTCAGCGCCGTGGTCGCCAGCGCGATCGCGCTCAGCTCGAAGGCGAGCATGTTGTCGAATCCGGCCGCCTCGGCTGCGCGCTTGTCGACGTAGAGCGGCGCCATGTTGCCGCTGATGCCGGTGAACATCGCCTGCTCGGCGACGGTGAGGGTCTTGCGAAACGACTTGGCGTCGCCGACCTTGAGCGCGGGCCGCCCGTTCAAAGCACGAGCCCGTTCTTGATGACGGCCTTGGCGATCAGCATGCGGTGGATCTCCGACGTGCCGTCGTACAGGCGAGTCACGCGGCTGTCGCGGTAGATGCGCTCCAGCGGAAGATCCTTGCAGAAGCCCATGCCGCCGAAGACCTGGATGCCGCGGTCGGCCACGCGGCCGATCATCTCGGAGGCGTAGAGCTTGACCATCGACACCTTGTCGCGCGGCTCGCGGCCCTGGTCGAGTTCCCATGCCGTGTTGAGCACCATCATCCGCGTCGCGAAGATCTCGGTGGCCGAGTCCGCGATCATCTGCTGCACCATCTGAAAGTCGCCGATGGGCTGGCCGAACTGTTTACGTTCGGCCGCATAGATGCGCATCATCTCCAGCACGCGCGACGCCATGCCGACCGCCCGCGCGCCGATGTGCGCGAGCCGGATGCCGGCCACGCTGTTCATGATCAGCTTGAAGCCGCCGCCGACTTCGCCCAGCACTGAGTCCACAGGAATGCGGCACTCGTCGAAAGAGAGTTCGGCATGGCCATAGCCGCGGTGGCCCATCATCGGCTGCACGCGGTTCACGTTGAAGCCGGGCGTGCCTTTGTCGACCAGGAACAGCGTGATGCCGCCGCGCGCGCGCTTCTCCTTGTCGGTCAGTGCCATCACGATCACGTAGTCGGCGATGTCGCCGTCGCTGATGAAGTGCTTGCCGCCGTTGAGCACCCAGTGGTCGCCATCGAGTCGCGCGGTGGTCGATATCGATGCGGCGTCGGAGCCGGCGCCCGGCTCGGTGATGGCCATCGCGCAGATCTTGTCGCCCTTCACCGTAGGCAACAGGTACTTCTCGCGCTGCGCGGCATTGCAGGGCAGCAGCATCGGATAGACCTGGCCGAACACGCGGCGGATGAGTGCATCGGAGGTCTTGCCGAACTCTTCTTCGACCAGGCACATGGTCACGTTGTCGAGCCCGCCGCCGCCGCAGTCTTCCGGCATGTTCATCGCGAACAGGCCCAGCTCCTGCGCCTTGCCGCGCACGCGCCGTAAGGCTTCGACCGGCACGTGGCCGAGCGCTTCGGTTTCGTTTTCGAGCGGCTGCACTTCCTGGGTGACGAAGCGGCGCACGGTGTCGACGAGCAGTTGCACGTCGGGCGGGGTGGAGAAGTCGAACATGGGATGGATGTGATCAGTTGGAGGAGGGCGCCGGCGGTTGGCCGACCGCTCGCGAAGCAATCAGCGCATCGATATCGTCGGCGCCATAGCCGATCTCGCCCAGCACCTCGCGCGTCTGCATGCCGAGCCGTTGCGGTGCCCAGCGCACGGGCGGCGCCGCGCCGTCGTAACGCAACGGGTGGTTGAGCATCGTGATCGGCGCGCCCTCGACGCTCTCGGCATCGATGAACACGCCCAAGTGCGCGAGCTGCGCATCGTCGCGCAGCTCGTCGTAATCCTTCACCGGCATGTGCCAGATTCCGCGCGCGGCCAGCAGCGGCAGCCATTCCGCGGTGGTGCGCGCGGGCATGCGCTGCGCGACGATGCGGGTGATATCGGTGCTCTTCGAAAAGCTGTCGGCAGTGTCGAAGCCGGCGAGTTCGGGCAGGTCGAGCGCCACCGCAAGATCGGCCGGCGCCGCCATCGAGATCGCCAGGTGACCGTCCGCCGTCGCGTGGATGCCCGACGGCCCCGATCCGCACCAGCTCGCAAGCCCGTGCGGGCCGCGCGAGGTCGCCGAGCGTGCGCCGTTCATCCATGCCGTCATCGATTCGGCCTGCAGGTCGATGGCCGATTGCAACAGGCTGCCTTCGACCAGTCGACCCTGCCCGGTGCGCTCACGCGACAGCAGCGCAGCCAAGATGCCCATCGCCAGCAACGATGCGGCGTGCTGGTCGACGATGACCGGTCCGGCCGGCGTCGGCGGCCCGTCGGCGCGACCGGTGCGCGCGGCGAATCCCGAGCGCGCCTGCAGCAACAGGTCTTGCCCCGGCAAGTCGCGGTCGGGCCCGCTGGCGCCGTAGCCGCTGACCGATGCGTAGACGATGCGCGGGTTGAAGGCCTTGACCTGCTCATAGCCCAGGCCCAGCCGCGCCATCGCGCCGGGCCGGAAGTTCTCCATCACCACGTCGGCGTTCTCCACCAGCTTGCGCGCGACCGCATTGCCGGCTTCCGACTTCATGTCGAGCGCCAGGCTGCGCTTGTTGCGGCCGGTGGTCAGCAGGTTCACGCTCTGACCCGCGACGAAGTGATTCGCCACCGCCCAGTTGCGGTGGAAGGCGCCGTCCAGCGGCTCCACCGCGATCACGTCGGCGCCCATGTCGGCCAGCAGTTGTGCCGCCATCGGCCCGGCGTGGAAGTGGTTGAAGCTGATGACCTTGAAGCCGGAGAGCATGGGGGTTCCTGGAGAGCGGGGCTGCTTTTCAGAATAGTCGCGGCGCGGCGCGGGAAGGCCGTGGCGGCCTATTCAAATTCCGCGCGGGACTATCAGTGGACTGGATAGCTGTCGCGCGGCGTCACTGTGTCGCGTCCGCCGTTCGGTCGATTCAGCTAGAAACGGTCCTTCAGTGCCGCGGGTCGAACGACCATTTAAGACTAGTTGCCGCCATTCATCGCCGATTCGCCAACCGGACGCTGTTAGGCCGTTCGCTGGCTAACGGCTTATTTCTCACTCTTCTCGTGGCCTCCGAAGAGCAGACTCCCGGTGCACCAGACGGCGTGGCCGAAGTTGCGGATCAACTGCTCGCCCTGCCGCAGATACGACGACGCGGTGTCGATGCCGGCGAGCTTGAGGGCTTCGCCGATCTTCGAGCTTGTCGGGTGTGCATCGCCAAGGCGCATGTCGTAGGCGCCGGCGATGGCAGCGAAGACCTCGCGCGAGTGCGCCTCTCCGGCCTTCTGGGCCAAGATGTTCTGCAGCAACTTGTTAGAGCCCAGCTTCTCCTTGTCGGGGTGGTTGGACAGCTGCCGAAGAGAGCGCACGTCGAGTCGATCGGAGAAGATGCGAACGAGCTCCTTGGCGAGCCGCAAGAGCGATGCTTGGTCCTTGCTCGAAAAGCGGGAGACGTGTTGCATCGACGTGGTGTCGTCAATCTCATGCGAAAACAGCGACACATCGAACGTTTTGCGGAACTCGGCCTCTAGCAGCCGCATGCACCCGAATAGCATCTCCTCCACGGCGTGGGTGCCCGCTGGCCGCGCCTTGACTTGCGAGGCTAAAAGTTCGGCGCTGACCTTGCCTTCCGGCGCGACATTGCCCGCGGCCCAGAGGAACTGCTCCCATGCTGGCAGCTTGGCAATGTCGTACGCGTAGACGGTGATGAGCTCCGAAGCGTTGATACCGAAATGGGTTGAATACCCCGAGGTGGAATTGATCGCGCCGGTTTCAGCCGTATACCACTTCAGCGAGAAGCCTCGATGGCTCATAAGCTCGTTGACCACGGACGGGCGGAACCAGAGCCACCGTCCGATGTCTTCGTCATTGAGCTCGACCGAGAACTTGCGCGAGCCGTCGGTGTTGACGATGAAGTGCGGCAGGTTCTGATCCTCGTCCCCGCGCACCCGCGTACTTTTCCCTTGATGTTCGATCCACTCGTCTCGCCAAAACTCGCCTTCGACGCGCACACCGGGGTAGCCGCTTCGATGGCCATTGGCGTTCTCTGAGGCGGTGTTGTCGTTCGTCTCAGGCCCCATAACCGGGGCATCCTCCTCCTCGTCGACGTCGGTACGCCACACACGAAACGACGCCCAGCTCCCGCCGAACACGGCGTTCAGCTCCTTGATGCGCAGTTCGTACCTTCCACCTTCACGCTGCTCCCGGATCTCCGCCATGCCGGCGTAAGGGCTGTCCTTGAGGTCGACCACGTTCTCGACTCGCTGGCGGTAGTAGGACAGACGGAGGAACAGGCCGCGCGCGGCAAGGTAGTCCATCAGGAACTCGCGCTTGATCTCGATCAGGCGATGGCTGCCATCGCTGTCCATCGTCTCCCTGACGACCACGACAAAGTCCTCTTCCGGCCTTACCCAGTTTGGCCCCTCCTTGATTAGGCGAAGCGCGACCACCATGTCTGGATTCAGAATCCACTGCCGGCCGCCAACCACAGGCTGCGGATGCTCGAAGACGAGGTTGATCCCGATGGGCTCCTTGTCGTTGTACTGATACTCATCGATCGGCGAGTAATAGCCGTCCGAGTACGCATACGGTGCCACGGTGTGCCCAGTGCCGATGTCGCTCCAACTCAAGCTCTCAGCGAGCTCGTGATGCTGTTTGGGGAAGGCGGCAGAGCCGCAACCGAATACGTCGCCGACATACCCCACTTCCTTCACGTTGCCCTTCTCGTCACTGAGCGACGCACGAAGGGGAATCCATGTCGCCCGCGAAAAAGGACGCCGAATTTCAGACGCTTGAAGAATCCAGGCTTCGTTCATAGATCGATTCTCTAGTTGAGATCAGCAGCCGCTCCTCTGATCCAGCAGCCCACTTCGGAATTATGTGAGGGTTGTTCGGTGATCGTAGGTGGGAGGCCAACGTCGCATAGGTGCAAGTTGGGCGCAGGGCGCCTACCCGCGGGCAGTCACGGACGAACGCCAGCTTTTGGCCGGCAGCGACTCACGGGTAGTCTTATGGCAGAGACCGCTATCGCTGGCGGATTCAACGGGTCGATGCAACAGATTCGCTGAACATCTCAGCGGGCGTCTGGAAGCCGAGCGTCTTGCGCGGCCTCTCATTCAATTGTCTCGCAATCGCATTGAGCTGATGTTGTGAGTAGCCAGAGATGTCGATGCCCTTTGGCATGTACTGCCTGAGCAGGCCGTTCGTGTTCTCGTTGCTTCCGCGTTGCCAAGGGCTTTGCGGATCGCAGAAGAAGACCTGGATGTTGGTGGCCATCGTGAACCGCTTGTGGGCGGCCATCTCTTTACCTCGATCCCAGGTCAAGGATTTGTAGAGCTCCTGAGGGAGCTTGCGAGCATTCTTGATCAGCGCATTCACGACGGTCTGAGTGTCTTTCCCGTCCACCTTCACCAACATGACGTACCGCGTCTGGCGCTCAACCAACGTGGCGATCTGGCTGTTACCGCTGCCAAACACCAAGTCGCCTTCCCAGTGGCCAGGCACTGCACGATCCTCAACAGACGCTGGTCGCTCGCTGATCGACACGGCGCCCACGATTTGCCCGTGGGTCGCCGTCTTTTGTGTGTAGTGCCGTGAGCGGCGCATGCCGCGAGTTCGTCGCAGATGCTCCAGCAGTTCCTTCTTCAAAGCACCACGCGCTTGGATGAACAGACTGCGGTAGATGGTCTCGTGTGACACGTGATGGCTCTCGTCGCCCGGGTAAGTATGTTTGAGCCATCCGGCGATCTGCTCAGGTGACCACAGAAGGCGCAGCTTATCGGCCACGAGCCGCGCAAGGGGACGGTTCTCAGCAAGCTTGCATTGCTTGGGACGGAGAGCCCGATCCCATGCCGCACTGTCGGCCTGGGCCGCCCGATAGTTATCTTGGCCGCCATTGCGCTTGACTTCGCGACTGACTGTCGATGGCGCTCGACCGAGCCGTGCAGCGATTGAGCGAATCGATTCGCTTGTCGCCAGCGCTCGCGAGATCTCTTCCCTCTCGCTCAAGGACAACGCTGCTGCCGAACGGCATCGCTGTGGCGGTCGAATTCCACCCGTCCTCGCCAGAATGTTCTGGATAGACGTGTGCGGTCGATCAAAGAGTTGGCCGATCTGGTGAAGAGTCCAGCCGGTCTTCCAGCGCTCCCACATCAACGCCTTCTGACTGTCCGAATAGTGGGTTCGTGTCCGGTACTTCATTTGCAACACTCCTTCTGCCTGTGCAGTTTTTAGTGTGTTGCATCGACCCGTTGAATCCGCCCTGCATAGCGGTCATCGAACCTACCCGCGCAACTGGTCGTTTCGGACTCGCACCAGACTATCGCAGACCGGGGGAAGGGCCTAGTAACTCCGCCCATTCGACAGCGCGCGTCATGGCTGTGACTCTGGCCCCGCAGAGACGGCCGGCGGCGGTAGTCGCGCAAGCTGTCGTTCCAGCCGACACGGCCTCCCTGATCTGCGCACATCCGCGAGAGCGTCAGCCCACCGGGGCCTATTCGGCGCACTTATAGTCCCGTCCCCAAAACGCATTGGCCCGCGCACCAGCGCGCGGCTAAGGTGGCCGCAGTCCTCCATTGCGTACCGCCATGCCTTCCGAATCCTCCGATCATTTCCGCGGCATCCACGCCGCCACCGTCTGCCCGCTGCTCCCCGATGACAGCATCGACGAAGACTCCCTGGCCGCGCATCTGTCCGCCGTGTCGCGCGCAGACGGCATCACAGGCCTGCTAATCAACGGCCACGCCGGCGAGAACTTCATGTTCGGCCGCGAAGACAAACGCCGCGTGGTCGAGATTGCCCGCCAAGCGTGTCCGGCACACACGCTGCTGGTCTGCGGCATCAACGCCGAAGACAGCCTCGAAGCGCAACGCCATGTCGACGATGCAGCGCAGGCCGGCGCCGATGCGGTGCTGGTGTTCCCGCCGTTCTCTTGGGCGCTTTCGCAGGATGCGGATGTGGCCGTGCGGCACCACCGCATCGCCACTGCCAACAGCCGCCTGCCGCTGTTTCTCTACCAGGCGGGCGTGCGTGCCGGCACGCTCGGCTACACGGCCGACGTGCTGGAGCGGCTGGTGCAGTTGCCCAATGTCATCGGCATCAAGGAAGGCAGTTGGGAAAGCGCCGCCTACGAGGCGAACCAGCGGATGGTGCAACGTGTCGCGCCACACGTGATGGTGATGGCATCGGGCGACGAGCACCTGCTGACCTGCTTCGCGGTCGGCACCGAAGGCAACCTGGTGAGCCTTGCCTGCATCACGCCGGAGCTGGTCGTCGGCCTGTACCGCGCGATGGAGGCGGGCGACCTCGCTGCGGCGCGCGCCTTCAACGACCGCATCTACCCATTGGCGAAAGCCATCTACGGCACCGCATCGGGCGGCCATGCCAACGCGCGTCTCAAGGCCTGCCTGAAGCTGCTTGGCCGCATTCCGAGCGACGCGATGCGGCCACCGATGGGGCCGCTGCCAGCCGATGAAGTCGCCATGTTCGACGAGTCTGTGTACGACAACGACGACTTCTCGATCGCCAAGTACGTGATGACGCCGCCGCTGCGCAACAAGGAGTCGCAAGACGCGCTTTGGACCGCGCTCAAGACCGACGACCTGCAACTCATCTCGACCAACCACTGCCCGTTTTGTATGAAGGAGGGCGCACCGGCAGACTTCTTCGGCAATCCGCAGCATGAGCGCACGCGGCTTTTTCTGAGCCAGTTGCTGCACTGACCAACAGGCTGCGAAGGCGGGAGAAACGGACGCAGGCTGACGTCCGTATCAAACCAACCGCTTGATCGCCTTCGTCCGCCACACCGCCCGGTAGTAAGTCGTTTGCAGAATCAACATCGCCACGAACGCAGCCGGGTAAGCCACCCACACCCCGTTCAGCCCGATGCGATGGCTCACGGCCCACGCCACTGGCACCTCGACACCGACGATGCACACGATGGAGATCAGCGTCGGCACCAGCACCGAGCCGCTGGCCCGCATGATCCCGGACAGCGCCGACGCCATGCCGAAGATGACAAGGCTCCACAGCATGATGTGCAGCAGTGATTGAGCGATGTCGATCACCGGCGCGCTGGTGATGAACAAGGCCATCAGGTGACGCGAGAACAGATAGCCCAGCAGCACCAGGCCCCCGGTCAGGCACAGATTCATGACCAGCGCCGTCCGCGCGATGGCGCCGAGCCTGTCGGCATGACCCGCGCCAATGGCCTGGGCGCCCAGGATCGATGCGGTGATCGCGATCGAGATGGCCGGGAACTGCACGTACGCCACCACCTGATTGACCGCACCATAGGCCGCCGTTGCGCTCGACCCGTAGCTGTTGACCATCGACAGCAGCGCGATCTCGGCCAGCGCGATCACGATGGTCTGGACACCTGTCGGCACGCCGATCTTGAGCACGGCCTTGAGGAGCTTGGGATCGATGCGCAGGTGCCGCATGAAGTCCGCATCGGGCGCCAGCGGGCTCTTGCGGTGGCGCAGCCGCCAGCCTAGCCACAGCGTCGCGACGACAAAAGCCACCGTGGTGGCCCAGGCGCCGCTCGCCACGCCGAGTTGCGGCAAGCCGCCCCAGCCGCGAATCAGCGCGGGCGTGACGAGGAGGCCGATCAACGTCGAAATGAACAGCGTCATCAACGGCGTGACGGTGTCACCGGCGCCGCGCAGCATGGCCGTCGACAGCAGGAACACGAAGAGCCCCGGCATCGCGATCAACATGATGCGGGCGTAGCGCGTCGAGTCCGCAAGCACGTCGGCCGGCGTGCCGAGCACGGCCAGCATCGGCGTCGTGAAAACGCCGCCGAACAGCGCGACCAACAGGCCCATCAGCACGCCGACTGTGAGCGTCGTGCCGGCCACGGCCTTGACCTTGTCGACGTCGCCCGCGCCCCATGCCTGGCCGATGAGCACCGACGCGCCGGCGCCGAGCCCGATGACGAAGGCGATGAAAAAGAACATCACCGGAAAGAAGCTCGACACCGCCGCCAGCGCTCCCACGCCGAGCATCTGGCCGACGTAGATATTGTTGAGCGTGCCCGACAGCGACTGCAGGATGTTGCTGAGCAACATCGGCGCGAGGAAGAAAAGAAAGGTCTTCCACAACGGACGGGCCGAGCGCCCGGCGGGATCGGTCAGGTCGGGTGTCGCGACGCGTGGCGCCTTCTGGTCTGAAAACATGCGGAGGATTCTGCCCGCTCGCATGAACCGTTCGCTGGCTTTGGGCAGAATCGCCGCATGACTGAACTTCCCGGAGTGACGGTGTGCGATGGCTGCGACGCGGTCTATCGGCACGCGACCCTGCGACCCCGTGAGGTGGCGCGCTGCCAGCGCTGCGGCACCGAACTCGCACGCAATGCCGGCGAGCAAAAGCGCCGCATCCTTCCGCTCACGGTGGCGAGCCTGATCCTGTTCGCGATCGCCAACCTGTTTCCCATCGTCGAGATCGAATTGCAGGGTCGCCGCAGCCAGACCACGTTGTTCGGTGCGGTGGTCGCGCTGACCGGGGAGGGCATGTCGCCGGTGGCGCTGCTGGTGCTGGCGACAACCTTGCTGTTCCCCCTCATGCAGCTGTTGATCCTTTTCTATCTGCTGGTGCCGCTCACGCGCGGCGCACGGCCGCCCGGCTTCGCGCTGCTGGTGCGCGTGCTCCAGTCGCTCCGCCCGTGGGGAATGATCGAAGTTTTTCTGCTGGGCGTGCTGGTCGCCATCGTCAAGCTGTCGGGCATGGCGACGGTGGTGGCAGGCCCGGCACTGTGGGCTTTCGTCGGGCTCACGGTGCTGCTGACCTCGGTGGTGTCGTTCGATCCGCGGGCGTTCTGGGAGATGGCGTTCACGAATCCGTCGACCGAGCTTCCATCGGAGCCAGCATCTTGAAAGTGCCCGATTCGCTCAACGCTTTCGGCACACGGGTGGCCGGGCTGGCCGGCAATGCGTCGACGCACACTTGCGTCGACGAAGGCAGCGGCACGCTGGCCACCGCGGCCGAGCTCGGGCTGCGCGAATGCCATCACTGCGCCACCGTGTGGCAGCAGGCTCACGACGGCGAGCCGTGCGGTCGCTGCGGTACGCGCTTGCGCACACGCAAGCCCGACAGCATCCGCCGCACCTGGGCCTTGTTGATCGCCGCGGCCGTGATGTACGTTCCGGCAAACCTGCTTCCGGTGATGATCACGACCAGCCTGTTCGGCACGCAGCAAGACACCATCCTGAGCGGCATCATCTTTTTCTGGGTGTCGGGCTCCTACGGGCTAGCAGCGCTGATCTTTACGGCCAGCTTTCTGGTGCCGCTGTTCAAATTGGCGGCATTGTTTGTGCTGACGGTGATGGCGCAACGGCAAAGCGACTGGCGCCAGCTCGAGCGGGCCAAGCTCTATCACGTACTCGAAATCATCGGCCGATGGTCCATGCTGGACGTCTTCGTGGTGTCGCTGCTGGCAGGGCTCGTGCGCATTCAGGGCTTTGCCGAAGTCACGGCGGGCGTCGGGATCGGCGCCTTCGCCGCGGTGGTGGTGCTCACCATGCTGGCGTCCATCAGCTTCGATCCGCGGCTGATATGGGACAGCGACAGAAAATCAGATGAATCGAAAACCGGATCGAATAAGCGAGTGCAATGAATGAGTGAAGAGCGAAACGCGGAGCCCGTGCCGGCGCCCGCGCCGAAGCAGTCAGGTATTCCCGACGTACCCGCGCCGCGCGTGGTGCGTCGCCGCGATTGGATACCGTCGCTGATCTGGTTGATTCCGATTGTCGCGGCGCTGGTCGGCATCACGCTGGTGGCCCGCATCCTTTGGGAACGCGGACCGGAAGTGGTGCTGACGTTCAAGACCGCGGACGGCCTCGAAGCCGGCAAGACCGCCGTTAAATACAAGGACGTGCAGATCGGCATGGTCGAGCGCATCCGGCTGGCGCGCGATCGCTCGCACGTTCGCGTGCTGGTGCAGCTCAACAAGGATGCCGATGGCTTCACGGCCGAAGACACTCGCTACTGGGTGGTGCGGCCGCGGCTCGATACGTCCGGCATTTCCGGCCTGGGCACCTTGCTGTCGGGCGCCTATATCGGCGCCGACGCCGGAGTGTCTAAAGAAAGCAGCGGCGAGTTCGCCGGACTCGAGGCGCCCCCGATCATCACGCGCGATACCAACGGCACGCAGTACCAGCTGCGCTCGCGCGACATCGGCTCGCTCGACATCGGGTCGCCGGTCTATTTCCGGCGCGTCAAGGTCGGGCAGATCGCGTCGTTCGACCTCGATGGCGATGGCCGCGGCGTCACGCTGCGGGTCTTCATCAACACGCCTTACGACAAGTTCATCGGCGTCAACACACGCTTCTGGCACGCCAGCGGCATCGATGCTCAGCTAAGTGCCAGCGGTTTCACGCTGCGAACCCAGTCGCTCACGACCATCCTGCTGGGAGGCATCGCTTTTCAGGCACCGGACGATGCGCAGGGGCCTGTCGCCAAGGGCGAAACGACCTTCGCGCTGGCCGAAGACGAACAGACTGCCATGAAGGAACCCGACGGCCCGTCGCAGAACCTGCTGATGTACTTCAACCAGTCGGTGCGTGGTTTGTCGCCGGGCGCGCCGGTCGACTTTCGCGGCATCACGATCGGCGAGGTCAAGTCGTTGGGCGTGCAATTCGATCGCAGCGAGCGTGCGTTCCTGATGCCGGTACTGGTCACGGTGTACCCCGACCGGCTGCGGCGTGTCGATGGCGCACGCGACATGCCCGACCAGCAGGCCGAGCGCAGAGAGCGTGTCTCCGCGCTGATCGCGCGCGGCCTGCGCGCCCAACTGCGCACCGGCAACCTGCTCACAGGGCAGGTCTATGTAGCTCTCGACTTTTTTCCGAAGGAGAAGCCGGTCAAGGTCGACATGACCAGGAACCCGATCGAGGTGCCGACGGTTGCAAACAGCCTGGACGAGATCCAGACCGAGGTGCAGGAGATCGCGACCAAGCTCAACAAGATTCCGTACCAAGAAATCTCGGGTGATCTGCGCAAGACCCTCGCCACGCTCGACACCACGTTGAAGAGTGCCGAGACCACGGTGACCCGCATCAACAACGACGTGACGCCCGAGATCACCGCGGCCATGAAGGACGCGCGCAAGACGCTGAACACCGCCGAGCGCACGCTCGCAGACGACTCGCCGCTGCAGCAGGACGTGCGGCAAACGCTGCGTGAACTGACGCGTGCCGCCGGTTCGATCCGCGTATTGACGGACTACCTCGAACGCCACCCCGAGTCGCTGTTGCGCGGCAAACCGGACGACAAGAAATGAAGTTGCTTTTGAGTTCAGCGGTGTCCGCCACTCTGGCCGCATTGGTCGTGGCCGGCTGTGCAGGCCAGCCGACGATGTACTACACACTGGCCAACCCGGCGAGCACTGAGGCCACTGCGAAAGCTGCGGATGCGAGCAACGCGTCCCCGGTCAGTAATGGCGCTGCGCCGATCTACATCGAACTCGCACCACTCTCGATGCCGGAGAGTCTCGCGCGGCCGCAGATGGTCGTGCGGCAGAACGGTGACCGCAGCGCGCAGGTCAATGTGCTCGAGCAGCATCGTTGGGCGTCGTCTTTCGAGGACGAGCTGCGCGATGCGCTGTCGAGTGGCGTGGCCAGTCGCCTCGGTGCTTTCGATGCAAGCAAGGGTGGGCGCCAGACGTCGCAGCCGGTTTACCGCATCGCAATACAGGTTCGCCGCTTCGACGCCATCGAAGGAACGCGCGTCGACGGCAGCTTTGCCTGGACCGTAAAGCGCTCCGACGAAACCGTGCCCACCGCTTGCAGCTTCGACACGAGCGAGCCGGTCGGTGCAGGCATCGACGCCGTGGCGCAGGGGGCGCAGCGCGTGACGGCGACGGCCGCCTCTGCGATTGCGCGCAGCGTGACCGCGGCCGGGCTCAAGCCGGGCGGCGCCTGCGGCTGACCGTCGGCGACCGCGACGCAAAGCTCAATCGGCGCGAATGCGGCCCTCGACCAGGCGATGCAATGCGTCGCACAACAAGCTTTCCGGCTTTTCGAACCCCTCGATCGCGGTGAAATGATCGGCGTTGGTAAGCGGCAGCAGTTCGGCGTAGTTGTTCTTGTCCAGCCACGCGCGATGCATTTGAGTGGATTGCTGTTCGAACGAGGGCTGCTCTAGCGTGCCCCAACTGAGGACTAGGGGCGTGCGGGACGGGCGCACCTGATGCCGTGGCGAGTTGCGGGCCACGAGCCCTTCGTCAAGCTGAATCGCTGGCTGTAAATAGCTATAGCGCAATGGAGCGATGTCGAACAAACCGCTCACGAGAACGGCGCCGGCAAACGGGTCTGCCGGCAGTCCATAGCGCTCCTGCCACGGCGTACAAAGCAGCATCGCACCCAAGTGCCCACCGGCTGAATGGCCACCGATCACAATCCGCTGGGGATCTCCACCATGCTGATCGATATGGCGGATGACCCATATTGCCGCGGCCCGCACCTGCCGCACGATCTCGTCCAGCGTGACGGCAGGGCAGAGCGCGTAGTCGACAAGCACGGTCGTGTAGCCCAAGGCGTGCGGACCGAGCGCCATGTGGCTGAAGTCGCGTGCCGCGTTGGCGCGCCAATAGCCGCCGTGGATATAGAGGAAGACCGGAGCGCCCGGTCGGCGCGCCGGCACGATGTCCAAAGTCTCCGCGAGCGTGGGGCCGTAGGGCACGCCAGCGATATACGGATGGCTGCGACGCGCTGCTTCGCTCTGTTCTGCATAGTGTCGCAATGAAGCGTCGAGATTGACGGCACGCAGGCGCGGGTTGTAGGCCTCGTTGATGGCATCCAGGCTGGGAAAGCCATGGGGCAACGACAGCAGTTCCCCAGATTGCGCAAGCAGGGCGGTCATGGACGCAATGCCTCAGAACGTGGCGGCAATGTATTTCGCCTCCATGTACTCGGAGATGCCGTGGTGCTGCCCGCCCTCCCGGCCGAGACCACTCTGCTTGACGCCGCCAAATGGCGCGGCAGGATCGGAGACCAACCCACGGTTGATGGCGATCATGCCGGCCTCCAATTCCGCGGCAACTCGCATACCGCGTCCCACATCGCGTGTGTACACATAGGAAGCCAGGCCGTACTCGGTATCGTTGGCACGCGCAATGACTTCAGCCTCGGTCTCAAAGCGCGTGATGGGCGCAACCGGGCCGAAGATCTCCTCGTGCGCCATCAGGGCACCGGCCGGAACGTCGGTCAATACGGTTGGCGGATAAAAGAAGCCTTTGCCATCCGGAACCGCGGAGCCGCACACCACCTGGGCGCCGCGCTCTATGGCGTCCTGAACCAGCCGATCGATCTTCTGAACCGCCTTGCGCGTGATCATCGGACCGCATTCGGTGTCTGCATTTGCACCAGGGCCAACTTTCAGGGCGGCCATCCGTTCAGCCAGACCCCGTGCGAACGCGTCGTGGATGCCGGACTGCACATAGATACGGTTGGCGGCCGTGCAGGCCTCGCCCGCATTGCGCATCTTGGCGATCATGGCGCCGTCGAGTGCGGCTCCCAGATCCGCATCATCGAAGACGATGAAAGGCGCGTTGCCACCCAATTCCATCGCGCAAGAGACGACGCTTTTGGCGGCCTCTGCGAGAAGGCTGCGACCCACGCTGGTGGACCCGGTGAACGAGAGCTTGCGCACCCGCGGGTCGGCCAGCATTGCAGCTGTGAAGGGGCCGGGTTCTGACGTGGTGAGAACATTCACCACGCCAAGCGGCACGCCCGCTTCTTCGTACAGCGCGGCAAGGGCATAGGCCGTTAGCGGCGTCTCGCTGGCGGGCTTCAGGATGACCGTGCAGCCCGCCGCGAGGGCTGGCGCGATCTTGCGGGTTGCCATGGCCGCAGGAAAGTTCCACGGCGTAATCAGTACGCAAACGCCGATTGGCACGTAGTCGACGATGATGCGGTTCGCCCCCGACGGCGCCGTGCCGAACTCACCTGTGATGCGTACCGCCTCTTCGCTGTTCCAGCGAAAGAACTCGGCGGCGTAGGCCACTTCCCCGCGCGCATCGCGCAGTGCTTTGCCGTTCTCTGTCGAGATGAGCAGGGCCAGCATCTCTGCGCGCTCGGTCATCAGCGTGTAGCAGCGGCGCAGAATTTCCGAGCGTTCGCGCGGCGGAGTTTTGCGCCAACCCGGTGCCGCCAGGGCAGCCGCCGCCACGGCCGCGGCGGCATCTTCGAGGGTGGCATCCGGCACCGCGGCAATCACGCTCTCTGTGGAGGGGTCGACGACGTCGATGGTCCGCCCACTGCTGGCTGCGCGCCACTGGCCGCCGACGTAGAGGCCGTGCGGAAGCGAGTCGAAGTCAAGCGCCTGCGCGCCAGTTTGTCCAAAGGGAGGGCGTGCGTTCATCGGGTGATTCCTGAAGGTAAGTTCAACGTGCCGCCGCGGCGAGATCGCCGTCGAAAGCCGCCTGGACGAGCTGGTGCATGCCGGCAAGGTCGATGGCGCGCGGGTTGTTCTTGACCAGGCGCTGGATGCCGATGGCTTGCTCGCAAGTCCAGTCGATCTGGTCTGCCGTCAGGCCCAACGCGGCGAGGGTGAGCGTGATGCCGATGGCTGCGAACAGCCGGCTGACTTCGCGGATGGCGGCATCGGCCTGTTCGTCGGTGCTGCCGGTAGGCGCCAGACCCAGTGCCTCGCCCACCTCGGCGAAAGCCGAAGCAGACACGCGACGGTTGTAGCTCATGACGTAGGGCAACATCGTCGCGACGCCCAAGCCGTGTGCAGTATCGGTCAAGGCACCTGCCGGATACTGCACCGCGTGCGCTGCCGCTGTGCCGGCAGTGCCAAAGGCACAACCGGCGGCCAGTGCACCCATCATCACATCGGCGCGGGCTGATTCATCCGAACCATCGGCCACGGCCTTCTCGAGGCTGCGCCCCAGCAGTCGGATCGCGTACAGGGCGAATTGGTCGCTCAGTGCACTCTTGCCGATGAAGACGTTTTGTTGCGCCAGTTCATGGCCGGGCGGCTTGCGGGCCGCGGTGAAGGCCTCTATGGCGTGGGTCATGGCATCAGCACCGGCGATCGCGGTGAGGCTGGGCGGGCAGGTCATCGTGAGATCGGGGTCGCAAATCGCCGCACTGGGAATCAGGAAGGGGCTGGATACGCCGATCTTCAGCGTGCGCTCCGGATCGCTCACCACCGCGACGGGGGTGACCTCGGAGCCGGTGCCGGCGGTAGTCGGCACCGCGATGATGGGAAGCACCGAGCCGGGTACCTTGAATTCGCCGTAATAGTCCTGCAGTGCGCCGCCATGGGCGAGCAGCAACGACACGCATTTGGCCATGTCCAGGCAACTGCCGCCACCGATGCCGATCACTAGGTCGGGCTGAAAGGACCTGACTTCGTCAGCGCACAGCGCCACGCTGTCACGCGGCACGTCAGGCTGTACACCGTCATGCACCAAGACTTCTATGGAGGCAGCCTTTAGAGCGGCCATCATTTCGCCGAATACGGGTGTCGCGGCGAGGCGCGCATCGGTGCACACCAGCGCGCGCTGGCCCAGTCGGCCGGCGACGGCCGGCAGCGCGTGCCGCTGGCCTTTGCCGAACAGAATTTCTCGAGGCAGTCTCAGTGCGGCAAAGAGTGTCATTTTTGTTGTCCTTCAGGAGTGATTGCGAGGGTGGAAGCATGGGCCTGCAGCTCGAGCGGCTGGATTTTGGTCAAACACAAAAGCCATCCCTATATCGGATCGTATAGGATATAGTATCGTACGATGCAGCCTTTGCGGCCAGTCAAAACATCTACCTAATCAAAGAATTCCGAGTTCCATGACTTCACTCAGACCGGCGGAGATGACGCCTGACAGCACCGCTATCCCACGCGCCGGCAGCTTGGCAGAGGACGTTTATGAAGCGATCTTCGGACAGCTCATGGCGCTGAAGATCGCGCCGGGCTCGCGCATCACGGTGGACAGTCTGGTCAAGGAATTTGACGTCTCTCACACGCCGATTCGCGAGGCGCTGGGCCGTCTCGAAGGGGAGGGTCTGGTGGTCAAGCAGCATCTCGTCGGCTACCGCGCTGCCCCTCAAATTACGCGGCACCGTTTCGACGAGTTGTATGAACTGCGCCTGCAACTGGAGCCGCACGCCGCGGCCAAGGCGGCAGCTGCGATGGACGAGAGGAAGATGTCTGTACTCCGCGAGGCGGCCGGTGGCATGTCTCGTGGTGACACTGCCGACGAACGGCTGCGCTACTCCGCGTTCGCCCGGCAGGACGGCGTGTTCCACGACAGCATCATGGCGTTCGCAGGCAACGAGCTGATAAGAGAGACGCTCGCGTTCCAGCACACCCACTTCCACATCTTTCGTTTGATGTTTCACCGACGCGTCACCGAAGAGGCGCTGGATGAGCATCAGGCATTGCTCGATGCATTTGCCGCGGGTGACCCACAGGCCGCCGCTGCGGCGATGCGTGCGCACATCGAGCATTCGCGCGACCGTCTCCTGCCAGCGTTCGACTGAAGGCGTGAACATGCTCTTGCAGGACCACGGAATGCAGACATCGTGCGCAACACCGCTTCATCAGGTCGACGCACCAGCCGCCATGCGACCGTTGTTGCGCGCGGACGCCTTGAGCAAGCGGTATGGTCCAGTCACAGTGCTTTCGGACATCACGCTCGATATCCGGGCCGGTGAGATTCACGCCGTCATCGGCGAAAACGGCGCCGGAAAGTCGACGCTGATGGGGCTGCTGTCGGGCTACATCAGCCCTAGTGCAGGCACGCTAATACTCGACAGCCAGCCGGTGCACTTCGCTACACCGCACCAGGCGCAACAGGCCGGCATCGTGCTGGTCCACCAGGAAATTTTGCTGGCCGAAGGGCTGACCGTGACGCAAAACCTGTTCCTCGGCCGAGAGCTTGGCCGCATGGGAATGGTGGACGACCGCACGATGCGCCGCATGGCAGCCGAGAAGTTGGCTGAACTCGGTTGCCACGTTTCGCCGAATGCACTGGTGCGTGATGTGCCGCTGGCCGAGCGGCAGCTGATACAGATAGCCCGGGCCTTGCTGGACGAGCACCGGCTGGTGATCTTCGACGAACCCACCGCCGTGCTGACCGGCGACGAAGTCGAACGCCTATTGACCATCATCTTCAGCCTGAAGGCGCAGGGCATCGCGGTGCTCTACATCAGTCACCGGCTCGATGAAGTGCAGCGCGTCTCCGACAGACTGACGGTGCTGCGCGATGGCCGCATGGTCAGCACGCACCCTGGCCACACGCTGAGCCAGATGGACATGGCGCACCTGATGGTCGGGCGCGAACTGGCCTCGCTGTATCCGCCTCGTGCCTTGCGGTCGACGACCGAGCCGATGCTCGCGGTGCGAAGCGCCTGCGTGCCGGGGTGGGTCAAGGACGTGTCCTTCACGGTCCATAGGGGCGAAGTCCTCGGCTTCGCCGGCATGATCGGCGCGGGGCGTACCGAGTTGTTTGAAGGCATCGTCGGGCTGCGTCCAGCCACGGCGCAGGTGGAACTGCATGGCAATCCCGTGCATCTCCGCTCGCCGCGCGAGGCCATCGATGCGGGTATCGGCTACCTGACGGAAGACCGCAAAGGCAAGGGCCTGTTGCTGCAGGAGCGGCTGGCGCCCAACCTGACGCTGTCGGCTCTGGGCCGATTCCATCCGGGGCCCTGGCTGCGCAGGCGCGCCGAAGAGCGTGCATTGACACAGAGCATCCAGGACTACGACATCCGGCTCAAGAGCCCACGGGTGCGGGCCGGCCAGCTGTCGGGCGGCAACCAGCAGAAGCTGTTGCTGGCCAAGGTACTTCTGACCGGGCCCTCGGTGGTCATCATCGACGAGCCGACACGCGGCATCGACATTGCCAACAAGGCACAGGTTTACGCCTTCATCCAGCGGCTCGTGGGCGAGGGCAAGGCGTGCATCGTGATCTCGTCGGAGATGCAGGAACTGATCGGCATTTGCGACCGCATCCTGGTGATGCGCCAGGGCCGAATCAACGGAGAGGTCTCCGGCGAACAGATGACCGAAAAAAACATTGCATTGCTGGCGACCAGCGACGTCCAGGTCCACCAGGAGAGCCGTACATGAGCGCCATTCCACACGTTCCCCCAACTGTCGCGAGCGCTCGCGAACGAGAGTTCGCGATCAGCTGGACCGACGCAGGACCCTTCCTCGCACTCGGTGCGCTGTTGATGATTGGCTATCTGGTCAATCCCGATTTTTTGTCCGCCACCAACCTGAGCAACGTGGTTGCGCGCAGTGCCTTCATCGCCATCATCGCGGTCGGCGCTACCTTCGTGATCTCTTCGGGCGGACTGGACCTGTCCGTCGGCTCGATGGCCGCTTTCATCACCGGCGTCATGATCATGTTCATGAACGGGTTGGCGTCCGGTTACGGCGGATGGGCCATCCCCCTGGGCATGGGCGTGGCCCTGCTGGTCGGTCTGGTCTGCGGCCTCGTGAACGGACTGATCGTCACCGTCGGCAAGATCGAGGCCTTCATCGCCACGCTGGGCACGATGGGCATCTTTCGCGCTCTCATCACCTACCTGTCGGACGGCGGCACCATTCCGATCGACCGCTCGCTGCGCGACATCTACCGGCCCGTCTACTTCGGCACGGTTGCGGGGGTACCGATCCCCATCCTGATCGCGCTCGCGGTTGCGGCGGCAGGCGCCTTCATCCTCTACAAGACGAAGTACGGCCGGCGCTGTGCCGCTGTGGGCGCGAACGAGGACGTGGCCCGTTACTCGGGCATTTCTATCGTGAAGACACGCACCATCGCTTTCATGATCCAGGGCGCCTGTGTCGCGATTGCGGCCATGTGCTACGTGCCGCGTCTGGGCGCCGCTACCCCGACCACCGGACTTTTGTGGGAGCTCCAGGTGATCACCGCGGTGGTCATCGGCGGCACCGTACTGCGCGGCGGTACCGGGCGTATCTGGGGCACGTTGGCCGGCGCGGTCGTGCTAGAGCTAATCGCCAACCTGATGGTGCTTTCCGACCTGGTCTCCGAGTACCTCGTCGGTGCCGTGCAGGGCGCAATCATCATCATCGCGATGCTGATCCAGCGATTCTCCAAATCGAAATAGCCTCGTTCGGACCCCACGAGGCAGCGGTGTGGGGGTCCATGCAGTTTTCAAATCTACATAAGTACGGAGACAAACATGTTCAAGACAAAGTGGATCGCGGGCTTGGCGCTGGGTGCGCTGTTGGCGGCGGGCGGAGCGCATGCACAGAAGAAGACGGTGGCGGTGTCGATTCCGGCGGCAGACCATGGCTGGACGGCCGGCGTTGTTTACCACGCGCAAGCTGCAGCCAAGGAAATCAACAAAGCCTTTCCGGGCATCGACGTCGTGGTGAAGACCTCTCCCTCGGCTTCGGCTCAAGTCAGCGCACTGGAGGATCTGTCGGCCAGTCGCAACCTTGCGGCCCTGGTCATCCTGCCTTTCAGTTCAGAAGAACTCTCCGGCCCGGTGAAGTCGGTCAAGGGCAAGGGCGCGTTCATCACCGTCGTCGATCGTGGTCTCAACGATCCTTCGATACAGGACTTGTACGTTGCCGGCGACAACATCGCCGTGGGCCGCAACACAGCAAAGTTTCTGGTCGACAAACTGGGAGGTAAGGGCAACTTGGTTGTGTTGCGCGGAATTCCTACCGTGATCGACGAGGAACGCATAAAGGGCTTCCAGGATGCCATCAAGGGCACTGAACTCAAGGTGCTGGACATCCAGTACGCCAACTGGAACAGTGACCAGGCCTTCAAGCTGATGCAGGACTACCTGGCCAAGTATCCGAAGATCGATGCCGTGTGGGCCAACGACGACGACATGCTCCTGGGTGTGTTGGAAGCGATCAAGCAGTCCGGCCGCAAGGAAATCAAGTACGCACTGGGCGGCAATGGCATGAAGGAGATCATCAAGAAGGTGATGGACGGCGACGCCGTGACGCCTGTCGAGACGCCTTATCCACCTTCGATGATCAAGACGGCGATCTATCTGACGGTGGCAAACCTGGCAGCCCAGGCGCCCGTGCGTGGTGCAGTCAAACTGGATGCGCCGCTCATCACCAAGCAAAACGCCAAGGAATATTACTTTCCGGATTCGCCGTTCTGACTCCCCACAACGCAGCAATCATCAACCGAAAGAATGACACCATGCCCGGAAAAAAAATCCTGATGCTTACTGGCGAATTCACCGAGGAATACGAAATCTTCGTATTCCAGCAGGCGATGGAGGCCGTGGGCCACACCGTCCACGTGGTCTGCCCTGACAAGAAAGCCGGCGACTTGATCAAGACGTCGCTGCACGACTTCGAGGGCGATCAGACCTACACCGAGAAAATGGGTCATTACTTCACCATCAACAAGACGTTCTCGGAGGCACAGGAACAACTCGATCAATACCACGCCGTCTACGCCGCCGGTGGCCGCGGTCCGGAGTACATCCGCACCGACAAGCGCATCCAAGCCATGGTGCGGCACTTCCATGAAGAGAAGAAGCCGATCTTCACCATCTGCCACGGCGTGCAAATTTTGATCGCGGTCGACGGGGTCGTGCGCGGCAAGAAAGTGGCAGCTCTGGGCGCTTGCGAGCCGGAGGTAACCCTGGCCGGTGGCACTTACATCGACCTGTCGCCAACCGATGCTTACGTCGACGGGACTATGGTTTCTGCGAAGGGTTGGACAGCGCTGGCAGCCTTTATTCGCGAATGCTTGAAGGTGTTGGGCACAGAGATTCGTCACTCCTGAATCACCGAGCAGAACAGGGCTGGAAATAGCCCTGCTCGCCGGCGACTGCGTTTCAAAGGCGCCAGAAGCGGCGCCAGCGCTGGCGCGTCGCCTCTTGAAACGCGCGGACCGCTCGCCACGGAGCGCTTTCGCGAACCGAGTACAGCACTCGGTTCTTCCACCCCTTCCAGCGCGGATACCAGCGGGCGAAAAGCGGGATGCGCATGAGCGCTGTTTCGACCAGCTGAAAGATGCGCGCGACGATGGCCGTGCCGATCAGCTTGGCACCGATCAGCACCGCGCAGCCACTGACCGCATGGCCTTCGCTGAACAGGAAGAGGGCCAAGACCTTGACCGGGAGCAACAGAAGCACGGGAACGAAAAACACCAGCAGCGCGCCCCATGGCGGCAGGTTTCGCACCTTGTCCTCTACGCGCGCCAACAACGGCAGACGCGTCAAACGGCCGACCAGATCGGCGAGCGGTGTCCAACCCCACTCCTCGAAAAGCAGCACCGGTACCAAGATGGCGGTCAGCAGCCCGTGGAGCACTTTTCGGAGCATCCACAGCGGTGTGCCGGCAGCGGCACGCGGTACCGGCTGGCGTGGTGGTTCGGGCGAAGGTTTCGGGCTCGTCACCAGACCATTGTGGGCCTCGCCCGGGAGGCGCCATGACAGGAAAAAGCGCTATGGCAAACTTCTGCGCTTCACTCGAATCGCGCCCTGGCCCCGCTGGCGGCGCACGCTCAGGGACTCCCTTCAGACATGCAAAAAATCATTCGCCAGCTCGCCGCCGAAATCAAGGTCGGTGAACACCAGATAAAGGCTGCGATCGACCTGCTCGATGGCGGAGCGACCGTGCCATTCATCGCGCGCTATCGCAAAGAAGCCACGGACGGCCTCGACGACATCCAGCTGCGAGAGCTGGAAGCGCGCTTGAGTTACCTGAGGGAGCTGGAAGACCGGCGCGCCGCGGTGCTCAAAAGCATCGACGAGCAAGGCAAGCTGACGCCCGAACTGCGCGCTGCCATCGAGTTCGCGCCGACCAAGCAGGAACTGGAAGACCTGTACCTGCCGTTCAAGCAGAAGCGCCGCACCAAGGGTCAGATCGCCCGCGAGTTCGGCATCGAGCCGTTGGCCGACATGCTGTTCGCGGACCCCACGCGGAACCCGGCGGCCGAGGCGCTGGCCTTTTTGAAGCCGGCGACGCTGCTCGACGACGGCAAGCCGGGACCGGATTTTTCCACCGTGCCGGCGGTGCTCGACGGTGTGCGCGACATCCTGTCGGAGCGTTGGGCAGAAGACGCGGTGCTGGTGCAGCGCCTGCGCGAGTGGCTCTGGAGCGAAGGCCTGTTCAAGTCGACGCTGATGTCGGGCAAGGACGAGCACAACGTCGATGTGTCCAAGTTCCGCGATTACTTCGCCTACGACGAGCCGATCGGCCGGGTGCCGTCACACCGCGCGCTGGCGGTGTTCCGCGGCCGCACGCTGGAGATGCTCGATGCCAAGCTGGTGTTGCCGGTCGAGCCGGAGCCGGGCAAGCCGTCGATCGCCGAAGGGAAGATCGCGCTGCACCTGGGCTGGAGCCACAGTGCACGGCCAGCCGACGACTTGCTGCGCAAGTGCGTAGCGTGGACATGGCGCGTCAAGCTGTCGCTCTCGACCGAGCGCGACCTGTTCACCCGCCTTCGCGAAGACGCCGAAAAGGTTGCGATCAAAGTCTTCGCCGACAACCTGCGCGACCTGTTGCTGGCCGCACCGGCCGGCCCGCGCGTGGTGATGGGCCTCGACCCCGGCATCCGCACAGGGGTGAAGGTCGCGGTGGTCGACGCCACCGGCAAGCTGGTCGAAACCGCCACCGTGTTTCCGCACGAACCCCGCAAGGATTGGGAAGGCTCGCTGCACACGCTCGGCAAACTGTGCGCCAAGCACGGCGTCAACCTGATCGCGATCGGCAACGGGACTGCGAGTCGCGAGACCGACAAGCTCGCCGCCGACCTCATCAAGCTACTTGCCAAGATGGCCGTGCAGGCTGGCGCGCCGGAGATGGCGATCGACAAGGTGGTGGTCAGCGAGGCGGGGGCTTCGGTGTATTCCGCGAGTGAACTCGCGTCACAGGAGATGCCCGATGTCGACGTCAGCCTGCGAGGTGCCGCCAGCATCGCGCGGCGGCTGCAAGACCCGTTGGCCGAGCTGGTCAAGATCGACCCCAAGGCGATCGGCGTCGGCCAGTACCAGCACGACGTCAACCAAAGCGAACTCGCGCGCACGCTGCATGCTGTCGTCGAGGATTGCGTGAACTCTGTCGGCGTTGATCTCAACACCGCCAGCGTGCCGCTGCTGGCGCGGGTGTCGGGGTTGTCGGGCAGCGTGGCCAAGGCGGTGGTGAAGTGGCGTGAGGCGCACGGCGCTTTCGCGACCCGCAAGCAGCTGCTCGAAGTCGCCGGCTTCGGCCCCAAGGCTTTCGAGCAGAGTGCCGGCTTCCTGCGCGTGCGCGGCGGCAGCAACCCGCTGGACATCACCGGCGTGCACCCGGAAACCTATCCGCTGGTCGAGCAGATCATGGTGAAGACCGGCTTGGCCGTAGGCGAGCTGATGGGCCGTGCCGACATGCTGAAGACGCTCAAGCCAGAACTCTTCGCCAACGAGAAGTTCGGTGTCATCACCGTCAAGGACATCCTGGGCGAACTCGAAAAACCCGGCCGCGATCCGCGCCCTGACTTCAAGGTGGCGCGCTTCAACGACGGCGTCGAAGACATCAAGGACTTGGTCGAAGGAATGATCCTCGAAGGCACGGTGAGCAACGTCGCACAGTTCGGTGCCTTCATCGACATCGGCGTGCACCAGGATGGGCTGGTGCATGTGAGCCAGTTGGCGAACAAGTTCGTCGAAGACGCGCGCGAGATCGTCAAGACCGGCGACATCGTGCGGGTCAAGGTGATGGAGGTCGACCCGGTGCGCAAGCGCATCGCGCTGTCGATGCGGCTGGATGCGGCGCCGGCGCGGCGTGACGGCCCGCGCGACAACCGGTTCGAAGGAGCGGGTCGCGGCCAGCAGCAGGGCTCGCGAAAAGACAATGCGCCTCAACCGGCCAGTCAGATGGCGAGCGCATTTGCAAAGCTGCAAGGGCTGCGAAAATAAACGAATCCCTCGATAAATCTTCTCTTCTCAAACGCATATTGTTGATTAAACCATTGATTTCATTGAATAATACTCATGTGAATCAATTCATCGATCTTCTCTGATTGCAATGCCGACTCCCTCGGTGGCGAGCCCGGAACAATTGCGTGCCGTTTTGGCGCGGGGGCCGGCCAGCGCCAATGATCTCTCGGCGGCCCTGCGGATCAGCGTGCCGACGGTGCATCGGCTGCTGAACCGGCTGGCCGACGCGACCGTCAGTGCCGGCAAGGCCCGCCGCGCACGCTACGCCTTGGTTCGCCCGCTGCGCGGCAGCAGTGCACCGTTACCGGTGTATGCCGTGGACGAGGCAGGACAGGTGCATGCCGCAACCCGACTCGTGCCGCTGCGTCCGGAGGGCAGCTGGATGGATCTGGCCGGTACGCCGTGGCCGGTGCCGGACGAAGCGCGCGACGGCTGGTGGGCCGGCCTGCCATATCCGCTGCAACAAATGCGTCCGCAAGGCTACATGGGCCGACAGTTCGCGCAGATCGAGCACAGGGCGCTGGCCGTCGCGCCCAACCCGTTGGAGTGGAGCGACGACGACGTGCTGTTCGTCATGAGCCAGCGCGGCACCGACCTGAGCGGCAACCTGATCGTCGGCGAAGCGGCCTGCGAACAATGGCTCGTTGCCAAGGCGGCCGCCATCGATCCATTGCCGGAATCCGGCATCGCCGAGCACTACCTTGATTTGGCCGGGCACGCACTGGCTGCGGGCGTCGCAGGCTCCAGCGCCGCCGGCGAGTTCCCCAAGTTCACCGCACGACGCACACTCGCCAGCAGCGCCACGCCGCACGTGCTGGTCAAGTTCTCGGGCGTCGAACACTCGGCGGCGGTGCGTCGCTGGTCCGACTTGCTGGTGTGCGAACACCTGGCGTCGCTGCACGCCTCCGCCATGCCGGGCGTGGTCTGCGCGGCGAGCCGCGTGCTCGTCCACGGTGGCCGCACGTTTCTGGAAGTGGAACGATTCGACCGGCAAGGCGCGTTCGGCCGCAGTCCGCTGTGCGCGCTCGACGTGCTCAACGCCCAGTTGATCGGCGAAAGCACCATGGAATGGCCGCGGCTGATGTCGCGACTCGCGGCACTCGATCTGGTCACACCGGAAGACGAAATCTGCGTGCAGCATCTGTGGTGGTTCGGCCGGCTCATCGGCAACACCGACATGCACACCGGGAATTTGAGCTTTCGGCCGGAACAGGGCCGGTTCGCCTTGGCGCCGCTCTACGACATGCTGCCCATGCGCTATGCGCCGCTCGCGGGTGGCGAAGTGCCCGCGCGTGAGCTGTCGCCGGTGTTGCCGCTGCCACCTCAACGCGAGGTGTGGCTCGTCGCTTGCGCGGCCGCCATCGCGTTCTGGCGCGCAGCGGCTGCCGACCGCCGCATCGGCAACGACTTCCGTGCCATATGCGCCGGCAATGTCGATGAACTGATGCGGTTACGCGACCGCCTTTGATGGCGTTGCGTCAAGCGACGGGCAAAGGGCGCACGCGTCTTGCTTGATGATCCGATCACATGAAAGCACTGCGCATCTACGCCGGCCCCGTGGCCCGGGCCCATATCGAACGCCACGGCCTGAAGCCCAAAGACGTGCGCACGATTCCCGGTGCGGCTGGGGGCCCCAAGGGCTTGATCCTCGGGCCGATCGACCGCTTTCTGTTCGGCGATTGGCTGCCACGGTCAACGCAAACGGTGAACCTGGTCGGCGCGTCGATCGGCGCCTGGCGGCTCGCGACCGCGTGCCTGGACGATCCGGTCAAGGCCTTCGCGCGTTTCGAGCACGACTACGTGCAGCAGCGCTTCGACGTGCCGCCGGGACAAAAGCGCCTGACGGCACGCCAGGTCAGCCAGCGCTTTTCCGAGAACCTGAAGGCCTTCTTCGGCGGGCGCATCGGTGAGGTACTGAAGCACCCGCGCTACAAGCTGCATGTCGTCACCTCGCGCGGGCGGCACATCCTCGGGCGCGAGGGCAGGGCGCGCACGCCTTTCGGCTACCTCGCTGCATTTGCCACCAACAGCATCCACCGCAAGAGCCTGGGCGCATGGCTGGAGCGCTGCGTGTTTTCAACGGCGGGGGCCGCGCTGCCCTTCGGCACCAACGATTTCAAGACGCGCCGGCTCGACCTGAGCGATGCCAACTTCAAGCTGGTGATCCAGGCTTCGTGCTCGATCCCGTTCTTGCTGGAGGCGGTGCACGACATTCCGGGTGCGCCACCGGGCGCGTACTGGGACGGCGGCATCACCGACTACCACCTGCACCTCGACTACCAGCCGACCGACGACGGCCTGGTGTTGTACCCGCACTTTCAGCGCGCAGTGGTGCCGGGCTGGCTCGACAAGAGCCTGAAGTGGCGCCACAAGCCGACCGGCTTTCTGGACCGCATGGTCGTGCTGGCGCCCGATGCCGATTGGGTGAGGAGCCTGCCCAACGGCAAGCTGCCCGACCGCAACGACTTCGTGCACTTCGCCGACGATCCTGCCGCACGCATCGCCGCTTGGGGACGGGCGACGCGAGAGGCGCAGCGGCTGGCCGACGAGCTCGCCGAGCGATTGCAGCACGACGACATCGGTGAAGTGCTACCGCTTTAGGTCACGTTCATGCCGCGCGCTTATCGCGCTCACATCGAGGCTTCGAGCATCTCGCGGTAGTCGTCGCGCGTGGCGCGGCGTGGGTTGGTCAGATGACAGTGATCCGCCATTGCGCCGTCGATGATCTTCTCGAACTGATCAGGGTTCACGCCGACTTCGGCCAGCCCCTTGGGTAAGCCGAGGCGCGCGCTCATGTCGCGAATCGCATTGCCAAGATCGCTGGCCGTTTCGAGATGCATGGCTTGCGCCATACGCTGCAGGCGCCGGTCTTTCTGGACCGATTCGGCCGCCGCGTTGAAGTGGATGACCGCTGGCAGGAAGAGCGCGTTGAGCGTGCCGTGGTGCAGCCGTGGATCGACTCCGCCCAGGCTGTGGCTGAGCGAGTGCACGCAACCCAACCCCTTCTGAAACGCCATGGCGCCCTGCATCGACGCGCTCATCAAATTGAGCCGTGCTTCGCGGTCGCTGCCGTCTTTGGTGGCACGCTCGATGTGCAGCCAGGCGCGCTCCAGGCCGTCGAGCCCGATGCCGTCAGCCGGCGGATTGAAGGCGGCCGACATGAAGGTTTCCATGCAGTGCGCGATGGCGTCCATGCCGGTCGCGGCAGTCAGGCGTGGCGGCAGGCCGAGCGTGAGCTCCGGGTCGCAAATGGCCGCCTTGGGCATCAGGAACCAGCTGTGGAAGCCGAGCTTGCGATGGTCGTCGACGATGACGATGGCGCCGCGCGCCACTTCGCTGCCGGTGCCGCTGGTGGTCGGCACGGCGATCAGCGGCACCACCGCATCGGTGATCTTGGGCGAGCCGCCTTCGATGGTCGCGTATGTCTTGAGCGGACCTTCATGCGTGGCTGCGATGGCGACACCCTTGGCGCAGTCGATGGCCGAGCCGCCGCCGACGGCGATGAGGCCGTCGCAGCGGTGCGCGCGGTACATCTCGACAGCGGCGCGCACGGCGGCTTCGGTCGGGTTGGAAGGTGTCTGGTCGAACACCGCGACATCGAGATCGCCCAGCGCATCGAGCGCTTTTTGCAGCACGCCGGCTGCACGGACCCCGGCGTCGGTGACGATCAGCGGCCGATTGATACCGATGCGCGCGCACTCGCTGCTCAACAGCTTGATGGCGCCGAATTCGAACTGGATCGTGGTGAGGTACTGGATGAGGGACATAGAGCGGGTTTGCGTGCGGACGGTAGGATTCGAGCCGCCCAATCTAACAACAGGAGAGAGTCTTGCACACGCAAAAAACCCTTGCCGCTGTCGCGTATGAAGCTTCAGGAACCCGCGCATGAGGCTCACGCCGAAGATGGCGGGCGTGGTCGAACGCATGGCGCGGGCCGGGCATCCTCCGCTCGATCAGGTGTCCGCCGAAGAAGCGAAGGCGGCCTATGAAAAAGGCTCGGGTGTGCTCGAAGTGCCCAAGCCTGAGCTGGCACGCGTAGAGGATTTCATGATTGCCGCACGCGATGGATTCGACTTGCCAGCGCGGCTGTATGCGCCGATTGCTGTGCCGTCGAAAAAGAGGCTGCCGGTGCTCCTCTACTTTCATGGTGGTGGCTTCACCGTCGGCAGCATTGCGACGCACGACACGCTCTGCCGCGTGTTGAGCAGCAAGAGCGGTTGTGCGGTGGTGTCGGTCGACTACCGGCTCGCACCCGAATACAGGTTCCCCACCGCGGCGGACGATGCCTGGGACGCCTTCGAGTTCATCGCAAGGCAGGGTTCCAAGCTCGGCCTCGACGCAGCCCGCATGGCGGTCGGTGGCGACAGCGCTGGCGGCACGCTGGCCGCGGTTTGCGCCATCCTGGCACGCGACGCGGGCTTGCCGCTCGCATTGCAGCTGCTGATCTATCCGGGCATGACGGCGCACCAGGACACACCGTCGCATCGCAAGTTCGCCGACGGCCCGCTGCTGACCGAGTCGCTCATCAGTTACTTCTTCGGCCAGTACGTGCGCACGCCGGCCGATCGCGACGACTGGCGCTTCGCACCGCTCAATGCCGACGATGTCGATGGGGTGGCGCCGGCGTGGATCGGCCTTGCCGAATGCGATCCGCTGGTCGACGAAGGCGTGGCGTATGCCGACAAACTGCGCGCCGCTGGCGTTGCCGTCGACCTGGAAATCTATCGCGGCGTGATCCATGAGTTCATCAAGATGGGCCGCGCCATTCCCGAGGCGCTGCAAGCGCAGGACGACGCCGCAAAAGCACTCAGACAAGCACTCGAACCATGACCAAAACGCCGACTGAGACCATGACCGAAATCAAGAACCCGATGAACGAGCAGCGCAACGACTTCCGCTTCTTTCACCGCCTCCGCGTGCGCTGGGCCGAAGTCGACATGCAGAAGATCGTCTTCAACGCGCACTACCTGATGTACTTCGACACCGCCATCGCCGACTACTGGCGCGCGCTGGCGCTGCCTTACGAAGAGGCGATGCCGATGCTCGGCGGCGACCTCTATGTGCGCAAGGCGACGATCGAATTCGCCGCGTCGGCGCGCATGGACGACGTGCTCGATGTCGCCATGAAGTGCGCGCGCGTCGGCACCTCGTCGATCGTGTTTCATGGCGGGCTATTCCGCGGCGATGAATTGCTGGTCACCTGCGAGCTGGTGTACGTCTTTGCGGACCCGGCGACGCAAACATCGAAGCCGGTGCCTCCGGTATTGCGCCAGCTCTTTACCGACTACGAGGCCGGTGGCGCGGTGCATGCCATGCAGACCGGCGACTGGTCGACGCTGTGCGAAGCTGCCAGCGCGTTGCGTCGCGTCGTCTTTATCGAGGAACAGAAGATCACAGAGGAAGACGAGTGG
The DNA here is from genome assembly GCF_035018885.1 of Variovorax sp. LG9.2. Classification (NCBI taxonomy): domain Bacteria; kingdom Pseudomonadati; phylum Pseudomonadota; class Betaproteobacteria; order Burkholderiales; family Comamonadaceae; genus Variovorax; species Variovorax sp. LG9.2. Next base: position 189,268 of record NZ_JASJXB010000005.1, read on the forward strand.
GACGACCATGACGAAAGCTCGTTGCACGCGGTGTCGCGCAACCGGCTCGGCCAGGTGATCGCGACCGGACGATTGCTCCCGGCGTCAGAGGGCGTCGGACGCATCGGTCGCATGGCGGTGCATCGCACGCTGCGCGGCGGCGGGCACGGCGCCGCGGTCATGAAGACACTGGAAGACGCTGCCCGAGCGCGGGGTGATCGTGCGCTGACGCTGTACGCGCAACGCAGTGCGGAGGCCTTCTATCGGCAGCTCGGCTATGCGGTGTCGGGTGCGCCGTTCGACGAGGCGGGCATCGCGCACATCGAGATGCGTCGCGTGCTCTGACACTGCGGAGTAGCCGAAGCGGACCGCATCAGCGGCGGCCGATGTGATTGCGCCACCGGCTGCAACGGTAGCGCGCGTCAGCCGAAAAATCCGGCGACCGCGCGATCAGCAAGGCGATTTCATCCATCAATGCCCGAGCGCCAGGAGACGGGAACGCACCGAGCCGTTGCGTGATGCCAATCTTGCGGCGTGTCGCTTCAAGCGGGAAATCCAGCACCACCAGACTGCCGTCACGGATTTCGTAGCGCAGCTGGTGCGGGGAGAGGGCGGTCAGCATGTCGCTCTCCAGGAGCAGACCGCGCAGCACCGCGAGATCGCCAGTTTCCACGGCGGGGGCAGGCGGGACCTGCCTTGCGCCGGAGAAAAACCGCTCGAGCAGTTCGCGCGAGGGTGACCCTTGCCGTGAGAGCGCCCACCGCGCCTGACGCAGCGCATCGAAGTCGATGCGTGAACCGCCTGCGAGTGGGTGACCTGCACGTGCGATCACCGAAATGCGGTCTTCGAACAGCGCCTCTTGCTGAAGATCCCTGGCCTCCCCGCGCAGCGCGCCGAGGATGAAGTCGATGTCGCCGTTGCGCAGCGACGCCACCAGGGCGTCGTACGGGCTTTCAACTGTGGCCACGTGCAAGTGCGGGTGGCGTCGCAACAGCGATGCAATGGCGAGCGGCAGGATTTGCGTGCGGCCGAGCGGCAGGGCGCCGATGTGGATGCTGCCTCGCAGCGTGCCTTCGCTGGCTGCGAGGTCAGGCCCGACGTGGCGCAGTTCGGCAAGCGCCCGTTTGAAGTGGAAAGCCACGATGTCGCCCGCCGGAGTCGGTCGCATACCGCGCGCACCGCGTTCCAGCAACGGGGTGCTGAGACCGTCTTCCAGATCTTTCAGTGCGCTGCTGATCGCTGGCTGCGTGATACCGAACTCGCGCGCAACCAGTGCCATGTTTCGCTTCTCGACCAGGGTCGCGATGACCGCCAGTCGCCGGCCATTGAGGATCGTGGCGAAGCGCGAGCGAACGTCCACCGAGGCTGCGATGCAGCCCCGTGCCAGGAGCTGGCCTCCGGCCTCCGCGAACACTTGCTCGATGCGCCGTGCACGCGCCATCACGAGTTCCCCATAGGAGTTCAACGTCATCCCGCGGGCGCGGCGATCGAACAGCGGGCGACCGAGCGCGTGTTCCAGTTCGGTGATGGAGCGCGTCACCGCAGAAGCCACGCGGTAAAGACTTTCCGCTGCACCTGCAGCGCTGCCGGCCGTTGCGACGGCGAGGCAAACCCGAAGGTGGCGCAGGTTGATGTCCAGCGCATCGAAGTGCGTGTCGACCTCAGCGTCGGTGCGGGCGTCGTCGATAAGTTTGTAGCGTTGCCGCGTCGGCTTCATTTCGCGAATTGTCGCCTTGATGGCATTCGCATTGCGCGTCAGGGTAAACCCGTTTTGATAAAGAAGTCTGGTGTCAGATCAAGTCGAATGCATCGCGCTCGCGGGGGCTCGCCGACATACTCGCCGTCGTGGCAAGCCATGCATTGCGTCGGCACCCCATCTCCCTCAACCCCGCAGCATCTCGACGGATTAGCCCACATGATCATCGACTGTCACGGCCACTACACCACGGCGCCCAAAGCTCTGGAAGATTGGCGCAACCGGCAGATCGGCGCCCTCCGCGACGGCACGTCCATGCCGCGTGCTTCGGAGCTGCGCATCAGCGACGACGCACTGCGCGAGTCCATCGAAAGCAACCAGCTGCGATTGATGCGCGAGCGCGGCCTCGACCTCACGCTCTTCTCGCCGCGTGCCAGTTTCATGGCGCATCACATCGGCGACTTCGAGGTGTCTTCGACCTGGGCCGCGATTTGCAACGAACTCTGCTTTCGGGTGTCGCAGCTCTTTCCCGACGCGTTCGTCCCGGTGGCCATGCTGCCGCAGTCGCCAGGCGTCGACCCCTCGACCTGCATCCCCGAGCTGGACCGCTGCGTGCGTGAATTCGGCACCGTCGGCATCAATCTGAATCCAGACCCTTCAGGCGGTCACTGGACTTCGCCGCCCTTGTCGGATCGGCACTGGTATCCGATCTACGAAAAGATGGTCGAGTACGACATCCCCGCGATGATTCACGTCAGCACCAGCTGCAATGCGTGCTTTCACACCACCGGCGCGCACTACCTGAATGCCGATACCACCGCCTTCATGCAGTGCCTCACCTCGGACCTGTTCAAGGATTTTCCGACGCTTCGCTTTCTCATCCCGCATGGCGGCGGCGCGGTGCCGTACCACTGGGGCCGCTTTCGCGGCCTGGCGCAGGAGATGAAGAAGCCGTTGCTGCAAGACCATCTGCTGAAGAACATCTTCTTCGACACTTGCGTCTACCACCAGCCGGGCATCGACCTGCTGACCAAGGTGATACCGGTCGACAACATCCTGTTCGCCAGCGAGATGATCGGCGCGGTGCGTGGCATCGACCCCGAGACGGGGCACTACTTCGACGACACCAAGCGCTACATCGAAGCCTCTTCGCTGGACACGACCGCCCGCAAGCAGATTTACGAAGGCAATGCGCGCCGCGTCTTCCCGCGGCTCGACCGTGCGCTCGCCGCGAAAGGACTTTGATCATGTCAATCACGCACACGCTCCAGCAACTCGGCGTCGTTCATCGCAACATCACGCGCGCCGACCCGGCCGCAGTCGAGAAGCTTTCGCGCTTCGGTGTGTCGACGGTGCACGAGGCGCTGGGCCGCCTCGGCCTGATGCAGCCCCGCATTCGCCCCATCTACCCGGACGCGCGCTTCTGCGGCCCGGCTGTCACCGTGCTGCTGCAACCCGGGGACAACTGGATGATGCATGTCGCGGCCGAGCAGATTCAGCCCGGCGACGTGGTTGTCGCGGCCTGCACCACGGACAGCACCGACGGCTTCTTCGGCGACTTGCTCGCCACCTCGTTCCAGGCGCGCGGCTGCAAGGGCCTGGTAATCGACGGCGGTGTGCGCGATGTGCGCGACCTCGCCGCAATGAACTTCCCGGTGTTCAGCCGTGCAATCCACGCCAAGGGCTGCATCAAGTCGACGCTCGGATCGGTCAACGTGCCCGTGGTCTGCGCGGGCGCCATGGTGCACCCGGGCGATGTCGTCATTGCCGATATCGATGGCGTGGTCGTGGTGCCGGCCTCGCTCGCGATGCAGGTGGCCGATGCGGCTGAAAAGCGCGAGACCAACGAAACGGACAAACGCGCCCGCTTCGCCAGGGGCGAACTCGGCCTGGACATGTACGCCATGCGCGAGCCCCTGGCCAAGGCCGGCCTGCGCTACATCGACTGACAGGAGCGCTTGCATGGCTCGCATCATCGGCGCCGTCGCCTGTTCGCACACTCCCACCATCGGCTTCGCCTTCGACAAGAAGAAGCAGCAAGACCCGGTGTGGGCGCCCATCTTCGAAGCCTTTGCGCCCGTGCAGCGCTGGCTGGTGGACAGCGCGCCAGACGTCCTTTTCTTCATCTACAACGACCACGTCAGCTCGTTCTTCTTCGATCACTATTCGGCATTCGCGCTTGGCGTTGGGGAGCGGCATGCGGTCGCGGACGAAGGTGGCGGTGAACGCGACCTGCCGGCGCTTGCAGGCCATCCGGCGTTGGCGCAACACATCGGCCGTTCGCTGGTGGCCGACGAGTTCGACATGTCGTTCTTCCAGGACCGGGCTCTCGACCACGGCGTGTTCTCGCCGATGTCGTTGCTGTGCGCGCACGAGCCCGCGTGGCCGATCCCGGTGGTGCCCTTGCAGGTCGGCGTACTGCAGTCGCCGGTGCCCTCGGCGCGGCGTTGCTGGCGACTCGGCCAGGCGTTGCGGCGCGCCATCGAGAGCTACCCGGAAGACCTGAAGGTCGTGATCGTCGCCACCGGCGGCCTGTCGCACCAGGTGCATGGCGAGCGGGCCGGCTTCAACAACACGGCATGGGACGCGCAGTTTCTCGACCTCATCGAGAACGACCCGGTGCGGCTCACCGAGATGACCCAGGCCGAGCTCGCCGCGCTGGGTGGCATGGAGGGAGCCGAAGTGATCATGTGGCTGGTCATGCGCGGTGCACTGTCGTCCAACGTGAAAAAGGTGCACCAAACCTACTACCTGCCTTCGATGACGGGCATCGCCACCGTCATCTACGAAAACCTGGCGAGCGCACCGATCGGCGGCGGGGTCGAACGCCACCGCCGTCACATCGACGAGCAGCTTGCCGGCATCGAGGCGCTGGACGGCACGCACCCCTTCACGCTGGAGACCAGCGTTCGCGCCTACCGGCTGAACAAGTTCCTTCACGGCATGACGCAGCCCGCGCATCGCTCGGCGTTTCTGGCCGACGAGGATGCCGCGTTCGAGGCGGCGCGCCTGACCGCGCAAGAACGGGATCTGGTGCGAGGCCGCGACTGGCGCGGCCTCATCCACTACGGCGTCATCTTTTTCATGCTGGAGAAATTGGGCGCGGTGATCGGCGTCTCCAACCTGCATATCTACGCCGCCATGCGCGGACAGTCGCTGGAAGATTTCCAGCAGACGCGTAACGCGCCCGGCGCGCTCTATTCGGTCGCCGGCAAAGACGCCGCACCGCAAGCCTGGGATAGCAAGGTTCCTCAACCCACCGACAAGCCATGAATCAACTTTTTCGTCGTCATCTTCTTCGCCGCCCCTGGCTCGCCGTCGCCGGTTTGTTGGTGCTTGGCACTTCGCTCGGCATCGCGACCGCCGCGTTGGCTGCGGACGCCTATCCTTCCAAGCCCATCAAGATCCTCGTCGGCTACAGCGCCGGCGGCGCGGTCGATGCCATCGCGCGTTCGGTCGGCCTGCGGATGTCCGCTGTGCTGGGCCAGCCTGTCATCGTCGAGAACAAGCCGGGCGCCGGCACCAACATCGCGGTGAAGTCGCTGATCACCAGTACGCCCGACGGGTACACCTTGCTGCTGGCGGCCAACGCGCTGGCGGTGAATCCGTCGCTTTTCGAGCCGGCCCCGTACGACCTAGACCGTGAAGTGACGCCGATCTCGCTGGTCGGCCGCGTGCCGGTCGTCTTTGCGACCAGCGAGGGTTCCGCCATCAAGACCTTGCCGGAGCTCATCGCAGCGGCCAAGGCCAAGCCCGGCAGCCTGACCGTCGCCACGCCGGGCAACGGCTCTACACCGCATTTGGCAATGGAACTTTTCCAGCACACCGCGGGGCTCTCCCTCCGCCATGTGCCGTACAAGGGTGGCGCACAGGCCATCACCGACGTGATGGGCGGCCATGTCGACGTGGTCGCCATCAACGCGCTCGAAGCGTTGCCGCTGGCCCGGGCCGGCAAGCTCAAGGTGCTGGCCGTGATGAGCGCCGAGCGTTCGGCGGTGCTGCCCGGCGTGCCCACCGTGGCCGAGTCGGGCTATCCAGGCTTCGAGGCCAGTGTCTGGTATGGCTTCGTCGCGCCGGCAGGCCTGCCCAAGCCCATCATCGCAAAGCTGCATGACGCGGTGCAAAAGGCGATCGCATCGCCGGAAGTTCGCGATCAGCTGGCTGCGGCCGGAGGCATACCGTTACCAGGGCCCACGGAGCAGTTCGAGACCTTGCTCAAGGTCGATTCCGCGCGCTACGGCAAGCTGATCCGGGATGCGCACATCAAGCCCGATTGAGATGCCACCCATGCATCGACGCAAGGCCTGCATCTCTGCGCTCGCAGGCGCGCTGGCTTTGGCAACACGTGCCGCGGATGCCCAGGTCGCTGCGCGCCCCTTACCCCTCAATGACGCCATGACGACCACCATTCGCGGCATCTCTTCCATGGCGTCCCGTGCCTTGCTTGCCGACCTGGCCGAAGCCTTTTCGAAGCGTTCCGGCGTGCCGGTGTCTTTCGTGTCGGTGGGTGGCGTCGACGCCGCGCGGCGTATCGACGAAGGGGAGCGCTTCGACCTGGCGGTACTCGACTCGAAGGCGATCGACAAACTGATCGCCAACGGCAAGCTGGACGGCAGCGGCAAGGCCGACCTGTTCCGATCGGATGTCGGCGTCGCGGTGCGCGTCGGCGCCGGGCAGCCGAATATTGCGACGGCTGAAGCACTGCGAAGTGCGGTGCTGGGCGCGGACCGTATCGGTTATTCGACCGGCCCGAGCGGCGTCGAGCTCATGGCGCTGTTCGAGCGCTGGGGCATCGCAGCGGAAGTGAAGGGGAGGCTGGTGCAGGCATCGCCCGGCGTGCCTGTCGGAACATTGCTCGTGAGCGGTGCGGCCACATTGGGGTTTCAGCAAATGAGCGAGATGATCGGGATCCAAGGAATCCAGCTGATCGGCCCGATGCCACCGGAGGCGCGCATCACGACCGTCTTTTCGGCGGCGCCGCTCGCAGGCGGGCAGCAGCCGGCTGCCGTTGGTGATCTGATCCGCTTCCTGGCGTCCGCCGATGCGACGGACGCCAAGCGACGTCACGGCATGGCCGCGGTCTGATCGGGGTACGCGCGGCTCAACTCGACCGGGACGACGACGCTACCACCGCGGCACTCAGGCGCCACCCGGTCGAGCGTTTCGGCGAGCCGTTGGGTCAGCCGCGCCGAGTACGCCTCCCCAGGATGCACCGGGTCCGCCATGTCGGCGGGGTCGAAGTCGACCTGGCTCCAATCGGCGAACTCGACGGCGGTCTCTGCTGCAACGCGCCGCGCTGTGGTGTCGTACTCGTCGCGCAGGGCCATGCCGCCGACAACATTCGAAATGCCAGTGATCACCGCCGTGCGGCGTTGCGCCTTGACATGCAGGACCATGGCCCGCAGCGCTGCTTCGTAAGGGTAGCCTTTGCCGGCATCGTTCATGCCGTATTGCAGGACGACGATGCGGCTCGCAAGATGGATGTTCGTGAACTTCATGGCCTCGGCATATGCGCTCGCGCCGGGCATCGTGCGGTCCGTGACTCCATATCTGGGGCGCAGTCGCCGGAGCATCATGCCGGGTGGATCGGGCCAGCGGTTCAGGCCGTTGTGGGCGCCCCAAAGGATGGAGTCGCCGTAGAGGGCGACCGAGCAATCTGGCAGTTGGCCGGTCGCCCCGAGCTCCCACGCTGCGAGCCGGGGCGCATTGAAGAAGCAGCCTTGCAGGCCGAGGAGTAGAAGAAAGCTGCCCGTCAGCGCGAACCACTGAACATAAGCCCGACGCCCCAGCGCGTGAAGTTCAAGCGCCGGGCGCCGCGAGTTTTCCCATGTGTCCATGCGCCCATGCTCATGTCCAAATGAAGAGGAATATTGGCGACAGGCATCCGAAAGGTCGCCAGGCGCGACGCGTTAAATGTCTTCGAGCAGCGGGTACGGCAACGGCTCGACTGTGAGCGCCGGCCCGCTCGCAGTGCCGGCGTGCAGACCACCGGCGTCCAGCGCGGCGATTTGCATCGAGATCAACGCCGACCAGCCGCCGTCGGGCGCTGGCGCGACTTGCGCGACGGTCCCGACGGATTGTTCTGCATCCGACGCGCCGAACACCTCGTCGCCGACTGCGACCGCGCCATCGGCCTGAACCAAGTAAGCGCGGCGCTTCAGCGTGCCGCGGAACTGGCTGCGCGCCACGATCTCCTGGCCGGGGTAGCAGCCCTTCTTGAAGTTGACCCCGCCGACCGACTCGTAGTTGAGCATCTGCGGCACGAAAGCTTCGACCACCGGCGTGGTCAAGGTCACGATGCCGCTGCGGACTTCGCTCCATTGCCAGAGGCCCAAGTCGAGCGGTGTGCCGGTGGGCGCAGCGCTGTCGGACGGTGCGATCCACAACGCGCGCGGCACGCCGTCGGAGGGGTAGAGCGACACCAGGCTGACCTCGGTCAACGCGGCGCGCTGGCCGGGCGCTGCGGCCGGATCACCGCCGTTGCCGGCAATCGCAGTGCCAGCCAGACCGTAAACAACGAACTCAGCACTTGCATCCGTCAGCTTGGCTTTGGCGCGCATCACGAACATCGACAGGCGCTTGAGCGTTGCAGCCAGGATGTCCTTGCTGCACACCAGCAGGATGGTTTCGGGCTGCGGCTTGATACCGATGAAGCTGGCGATCATCCGACCCTTTGCGGTGCACAGCGCTGCGAGGCGCGCTTCGCCCGCGCCGAGGAGCGCGAAGTCTTGCGTCAGCTGGCCGTGCAAGAAGCTGGCGGCGTCGGGGCCTTCGGCACGGATGACGCCGAGGGTGGAGAGCGCGGGGGTTACCCCATTGAGAACGACAGAGGTCATGGCTGAATTATCATGGCCGACCCTGTTCCGCTCGACCTGCAGGGCCAACCCATGCGACGCTTTTTTCTGACTATTTTTCTGCTGGGCGCCTTCGTTGCGCTGGGGGCCGGCGCGTGGGCTTTGTGGTGGGTCAACCAGCCACTCAAGTTACCGGCGCCTTCGGTCGATCTGTCGGTCGAACCGGGCACCACGCCGCGTGGCATCGCACAAGCCGTGGCAGACACCGGCGTCGAAGTCCAGCCGCAATTGCTTTACTGGTGGTTTCGCTTTTCGGGGCAAGACCGGCAGATTCGGGCGGGCAGCTACGAGTTGGAACGCGGGCTCACGCCACGCACCTTGCTCGCGGTGCTGGTGCGCGGAGAAGAAGCCACGCGAAGCGTCGTGCTGGTCGAAGGCTGGAACTTCCGGCAGGTGCGCTCGGCGCTGGCCAAGTCCGAACAACTCAAGGCCGACACGATGGGCCTCACCGACGACGCCCTGATGGTCAAACTCGGCAAACCCGGCGTGCACCCTGAAGGCCGCTTCTTTCCCGACACCTACACCTATTCCAAGGGATCGACCGACGTCGCCCTGCTGCAACGGGCAATGCGCGCCATGGACAAAAAGCTGGAAGCCGCCTGGGCCGCCCGCGCCACCGATGTGCCGCTGAAATCGGCCGATGAGGCACTGATCCTGGCAAGCATTGTCGAAAAAGAGACAGGCAAAGCCAATGATCGCGCCGAAATCGCGGCGGTATTCGCGAATCGGCTGCGCGTCGGCATGCCGTTGCAGACCGACCCGACCGTGATCTACGGGCTCGGCACGGGCTTCGCCGGCAACCTGCGCAAGCGCGATCTGCAGGCCGACACGCCCTGGAACACCTACCTTCGCACCGGCTTGCCGCCCACGCCGATCGCGATGCCGGGCAAGGCCGCCTTGCTTGCCGCGGTGCAACCGGCGCGCAGCCGGTCGCTCTATTTTGTTTCGCGCGGCGATGGCACGAGCCAGTTCAGCAGTTCGCTCGACGAGCACAACCGCGCGGTCAACAAGTACCAGAGAGGCGGTCAATGAGCGGTTTGTTTTTGACGCTGGAGGGCATCGACGGCGCCGGGAAATCCAGCCACATCGATGCGCTGGCAGTTCTGTTCAAGGCACAGGGCCGCACCATAACGCGCACGCGAGAGCCTGGCGGCACGCCGCTCGCGGAGACGCTGCGCGGCCTGATCCTCGAGCAGCCGATGGATGCGCTGACCGAGTCCCTGCTGGTCTTCGCGGCGCGACGTGATCATGTGCTGAAGGTGATCGAGCCTGCGCTGGCACGTGGCGATGTAGTGCTGTGCGATCGGTTCACCGATGCGACCTTCGCCTATCAGGGAGCGGGGCGCGGGTTCGATACGACGGTGCTGTCGACGCTGGAGCGTTGGGTGCAAGGCGGTCGCGCGGATTTGGGCGGGGCGAGCAGTGCAGGCAACGCACTCTTGCAGCCCGACATCACGCTCTGGTTCGACCTGGCCCCCGCCATCGCCGCAGAGCGCCTGGCTGGCGCCCGCGTGCCCGACAAGTTCGAGTCGCAGCCGGTCGAATTCTTCCGGCGCGTGGCAGCGGGCTATGCCGAGCGCGCAGCAGGCGCCGAGCGCTTCGTTCGCATCGACGCCAGCCAGGGGCGCGACCAGGTCTGGCAGCAGATCGAGGCCGCATTGTTCGATCGCGGACTCATCACCAGAAGTACGGGCGCATCGATATGAGCACCCAAAAACCTGTCGCTACCGGTGTCGGAAACCCAGCACCCGTTCTGTCGCCCTGGTTGCGCGTGCCGCTCGCCGATCTGCTTCGACAACGCGGCCACGCCTGGCTGCTGCAAGGTGCATCGGGACTCGGCCAGTACGAACTCGCCTTGGCGCTCGCCTCGGCCTGGCTGTGCGAGGAGCCCAAGGATGACGGCACCGCCTGCGGCCACTGCACCAGCTGCCACGCTATCGAGGTTCGTACCCACGCCGACCTCTGCGTGCTGATGCCGGAGGTCGCGATGATGGAACTCGGCTGGCCGCTGGACGAAAAGTCGCAGTCCGACATCGACGATAAAAAACGCAAGCCGAGCCGCGAGATCCGGGTCGAGGCGATGCGCGACGCGGTCGGCTTTGCCCAGCGCACCAGCGCACGCGGTCGCGGCAAGGTCGTGCTGGTGTATCCGGCCGAGCGCATGAACCACATCACGGCCAACGCACTGCTGAAAACGCTGGAAGAGCCGGTCGGCGATATCCGCTTCGTGCTCGCCAGCGAGGCCGCGTGGCAGCTGCTGCCGACCATTCGCAGTCGCTGCCTCGGCTTCACGCTGCCGTGGCCGGAGGCGTCGGACGCCCACGCCTGGATGGTCGCGCACGGCGTGCCGGATGCCGATGTCGCTGGCCTGTTGCGTGCGGCCGGCGGCCGGCCTTCGAATGCGCTGCGGCTGGCGCAAAGCGGTCGCTCGCCGAAGGCCTGGTCGTTGTTTCCCAAAGCCATGCTGCGAGGGGATGTCAGTGCGCTTGCGGACCATGCACCCGCGCAGGCCATCGACGCGCTGCAAAAGGTGTGTCACGACCTGATGGCCACGGGCTGCGGTGCCGCGCCCCGTTTCTTCGAGACGGCCGACCTGCCGGCAGTGCCCTCGCACATCGCGTTGGCGCGCTGGTCGAAGTCGCTCGCGAATGCGGCAAAAACCGCGGATCATCCGTTCAACGCCGGCTTGATGCTCGAGGCCCTTGTGAGCGAAGCACGAAGCACCCTAAACTCCGCCGCACAACGCCCATGAATACACCCTTCATTCCACCATCCGCCGGGTTCAGCGGCACGGCAGCGACAGGCCCGGCCCGGCCCAGCGTCATCCAACTGGCGATCAAGGAAAAGGGCGCGCTGTACGCGGCCTACATTCCGCTGTTCGCCGAAGGCGGCATCTTCATCCCGACCTCGCGCGAGTACCGGCTGGGCGACGATGTCTATGTGCTGCTCACGCTGCCGGACGATCCGCAGCGCTATCCGGTGGCCGGCAAGGTCGCCTGGATCACACCGGCACGCGCGGCCGGCAATCGATCACCGGGCGTCGGCATCCGCTTTCCGTCGGACGACAAGTCGCGCCAGCTCAAGGCGCGCATCGAAGAAGCGCTCGGCGGCACGATGGCATCCGACCGCGCTACGCAAACGATCTAAGCGCGCCGACCCGCGCCATCAGCGTCGCGGTGATCGGCGCGGTCTTCTGCGGTTGGCGACAATCGGGGCATGTTCACCGACTCGCACTGCCACCTTACGTACCCCGAACTCACCGAGCAGATGCCGCAGATCCGCGCGGCCATGGCCGAAGCGCAGGTCGATCGGGCGCTCTGCATCTGCACCACCCTTGAAGAGTTCGCCGAAGTCCAGGCACTGGCTGCGCGCTACGACAACTTCTGGGCCAGCGTCGGCGTGCATCCGGACAACGAAGACATCGCCGAGCCGAGCGTCGCCGATCTGGTCGAGCGCGCCGCCTTGCCAAAGGTCATCGCCATCGGCGAAACCGGGCTCGACTATTACCAGATGGAAGAGCGCAAGGGCGGCCGCAGCGTCGCCGACATGGAATGGCAGCGCGATCGCTTTCGCGTGCACATCCACGCCGCGCAGCAAACGCGCAAGCCGCTGGTGATCCACACCCGCGAAGCCTCGGCCGACACGCTGGCGATCCTGAAGGAGGAGGGCGAAGACGCCACCGGAAATGCCGCCGGCGGCGTCTTCCATTGTTTTACCGAAACGGCCGAGGTGGCGCGCGCCGCCCTCGACCTCGGTTTCTACATTTCGTTCTCCGGCATCCTGACCTTCAAGAAGGCGCAAGACCTTCGCGACGTGGCCGCCTTCGTCCCGCTCGATCGCATGCTGATCGAAACCGACAGCCCCTACCTCGCCCCGGTACCGTACCGCGGCAAGACCAACAACCCGTCGTATGTGCCTTTCGTGGCCCGGCAGATCGCAGCGTTGCGGCAACTGCCGATCGAAGCCATCGCCAAGGCCACGAGCGACAATTTCGAAACTCTTTTCAGCGGTGCCAAAGCCGCCGTCTTTAAATGAAGTATCACTTTAAACAAGCGCTGTATCTTGTTGGTTTCTATTGTTCTTTTTCAGCGCATGCTGGCTCGTTCGATGACTTTTTCAGGGCTGTGCGTGGCGACAACGCAAGCGGCGTCTCCGATCTGATAAAACGCGGTTTCGACCCCAACACCAAGGATGAAAAAGGCCAGACCGGCCTGTTGATCGCCATGCGCGAGCCATCGCCGCGCGTCATCGAGGTACTGATCGCTTCGCCCAAAACCAACGTCGAAGCTCGCAACGCGCAGGACGAAAGTCCGCTGATGATGGCGGCGCTCAAAGGCCAGCAGGACATCGTCGCCAAGCTGATGGCTCGCGATGCCGACGTCAATAAACCGGGCTGGACGCCGTTGCACTATGCGGCCTCTGGCGGCAACGTCGAGATCATGAAGAAGCTGCTCGAGGCCTTTGCCTTCATCGACGCGCAGTCGCCCAACGGCACCACGCCGCTGATGATGGCCGCGATGTACGGCTCGTCGGACAGCGTGAAACTGCTGCTCGACGAAGGTGCCGACACTGCGATGAAGAACCAGCAGGGCATGACGGCCCTGGACTTCGCGCAGCGCGGCAGGCGGCCAGACGCGGTCGGGCTGATCACCGCGGCGATGCTGGCCAAGCCGGTTGTGAGGCCGCCGGCAACCCCTGTCGACAAGCCAGCGGCCACCGAGGGGAAGTGGTGAAGCAAGGATCAGCAATGGAGACAGAACAAACGGACTTCCCCGCAGCGCAAGACGTCGCCGAATGGCTCACGAAGCAGCACGCCGACAGCCGCCGCTTCGAGCCCTTCGCCGCCGCCCGCGGCATTCGGACGATGCCCGATGCGTACCGCGTGCAGGACCGTTTCAACGCCCTCCGTTCAGCGAGCCGCGCCGTTTCACGCGCTGGCTACAAGATCGGCCTGACATCGACCGCCATGCAGGCGATGTGCGGCATCGACACGCCCGTAGCGGGCGTCGTGTTCGCCGACCGCGTTCATGCTTCGGGCGCCGTGCTCAAGCCTTCGGCTTACGGCCGCTTCGGCATCGAGTTCGAGATCGCGGTGCGCATCGGTCGCGATCTGGCGCCGTCCGATCGTTCTGGTCAACCCGTCACGCTCGCGGAAGTCGTTGCGGCCATCGACGGTGTCGCGCCGGCCATCGAAATCGTGGACGACCGGGGTTGCGACTACAAGACGCTCGACATGCTCTCGCTGGTTGCCGACAACGCCTGGAACGCCGGCATCGTCGTAGGCACCTTCCAGTCGAGCTGGCCTGATCTGGCGTCGGTCGAAGGCAGCGTCATTACCGAAGACGGCAGCGTCCTCGATACCGGACGCGGCGCCGACGTGCTCGGCAATCCGCTGCTGTCGGTGGTGTGGCTGGCCGAGCATCTCGCTGCGAGCGGAGGCAGTCTGCGGAGCGGCGACATCGTGATGACGGGCAGCATGGTCACCACCAAGTTCCCGAGCACGTCGGGGCGTTTCCGCTTCGAGGTTTCAGGGCTGGGTTCGGTCGAGGTGCAGGTCGACGCCGGATGACTTCGAGTGGGTCGAGACCATTCCCAAGACACGGGCCTAACGCCCCCAGCGCAGCACCAATGGATCCAGTCTGCGAGCAGACTCCAGCAGCCCTGCGCGCACTGCAGGATGCATCGCAGGGAAGGGATGGCGCGGTGCCTCGCAGGCGATGACGCCGCCTTCCTGCATCAGCACCTTCGCGGTGAGGATGCCGCCTTGGCGGTTCTCGTAGTTGATGAGCGGCAGCCATTGTTGGTAGGCGGTTGCCGCATCGTCGCGCTGTCCGGCACGCCAGGCATCCATGATCTTGCGGATGCCGTCCGGATAGCCACCGCCGGTCATCGAGCCGGTTGCGCCGGCGTCGAGGTCGGGCAGCAAAGTGATGGCTTCTTCGCCGTCCCACGGGCCTTCGATCGCATCGCCGCCGAGCTTGATCAGCTCTCGCAGTTTGGAGGCCGCGCCAGCCGTCTCGATCTTGAAGTAGCGCACATGCTCGATCTCCCGGGCCATGCGCGCCAAGAAAGGCGCCGACAGTACGGTGCCGCTGACCGGCGCGTCCTGAATCATGATCGGGATGTCGATGGCATCGGACAGCGCAGCATAGAACTCGAAGATCTGTGCCTCTGGCACCCGCAGCGTGGCGCCGTGGTACGGCGGCATCACCATCACCATGGCGGCGCCTGCATCCTGCGCGCGGCGGCAGCGCTCGGCACAGATGCGCGTGCCGTAGTGCGTGGTGGTGACGATCACCGGCACGCGGCCCGCCACATGCGTGAGGATGCAGCGCGTGAGCACCTCGCGCTCCTCGTCGGAGAGCACGAACTGCTCCGAGAAATTCGCCAGGATGCACAGGCCATCGGAGCCCGCGTCGATCATGAAATCGACGCAACGCTTCTGGCTTTCCAGGTCCAGCTCGCCCTGCTCGGTGAAGGTGGTCGGGACCACGGGAAACACGCCTTCATAGCGCCTGGATTTTGTCGATGTCATAGGTTCTTTCGGAACGAGAACGGACCAGAACGAAAACGGGGTTCAGGCAGTGCTTGTCAGCCGTGTACCAGCCGGCGAGTCAAACCCAGCCTCCATCCACCACGAAGTCTTGTGCGGTACACATCGCACTGTCGTCTGCCGCCAAAAAAAGCGCCATGCGAGCGATGTGTTCGGCCAACAGCGGACGGTTGATGCACTGACCTCGCGCGATGTCTTCACGCGCTGCATCGTTGACCCAGAGGCGAACCTGTTTTTCGGTCATCACCCAACCCGGGACCAGCGTGTTGACGCGGATGTTGAACGGGCCTAGGTCGCGCGCCAGGCTGCGTGTGAGTCCCTGCACGGCGGCCTTGGACGTGGTGTAGACCGGCATGCCGCCCTGTTTGAGCATCCAGCTGATCGAGCCGAAGTTGACGATCGACCCACCGCCTGCCTGCCGCATGTCGCCGGCGACGTTCTGTGCCGCGAAGAACTGGTGCTTCAGGTTGACGGCGACGCCCGCATCCCAGCTCGCGGGCGTGGTGTCTTCGATGCGATGGCGCCGGTCGTTGGCTGCGTTGTTGAGCAGCACGGTGATCGGCCCGAAGCGGCCGCGCACGGCGTCGATCGCTGCATCGAGGGCGGCGATGTCGGTGACGTCGGCAGGGCAGAAGACCGGTGCGTGCGCAGCGCCGGCAAGCGTCGTTGCGAGTGCCTTGCCAGCGGCCTCGTCGATGTCGACGAAGCCCACCTTGGCGCCCTGCATCACGAACTCCTCGACCAAAGTGGCACCGATGCCGGTGGCACCGCCGGTGATGAGGACGGTGCGATCGGCAAGGCTGGGATAGCGGGCGTGGTCGGTCATTGCGGGGCCTGCGCGGTGGCGCGATAGAGTAGGGCGGCCGATTATGTAGTCTTACTTAATCTCGTCAAAGGGCGAGACATAGGGGTTTGTACTGAAACAATCGATCAATTAGTCTGACTATATTTCTTGGCTCACCTATTCACGAAGGTTCCCATGTCGAAGTCGCCCGTCAAGCTCAGGTCCGCCGAATGGTTCGGAACCACCGACAAGAACGGGTTCATGTACCGCAGCTGGATGAAGAACCAGGGCATCCCGGACCACGAGTTCCACGGCAAGCCGATCATTGGGATCTGCAACACCTGGTCGGAGTTGACGCCGTGCAACGCGCACTTCCGCAAGATCGCCGAGCACGTGAAGCAGGGCGTGTTCGAAGCCGGCGGATTCCCGGTGGAGTTCCCGGTTTTTTCGAACGGCGAATCAAACCTGCGACCGACCGCCATGTTCACCCGCAACCTGGCGAGCATCGATGTCGAGGAGGCCATCCGTGGCAACCCCATAGACGGCGTGGTGCTGCTGGTGGGGTGCGACAAGACGACGCCCGCATTGCTGATGGGCGCCGCCAGTTGCGATATTCCGGCAATCGCCGTCACCGGCGGGCCGATGCTCAACGGCAAGCACGAAGGCCGCGACATCGGCTCCGGCACCGCCGTGTGGCAACTGTCCGAACAGGTGAAGGCCGGCACCATCACGCTGCACCAGTTCATGTCGGCAGAGGCGGGCATGTCGCGCTCTGCCGGCACTTGCAACACGATGGGCACCGCATCGACGATGGCCTGCATGGCGGAGGCGCTCGGCGTGACCCTGCCGCACAACGCCGCGATTCCCGCGGTCGATTCGCGCCGCTATGTACTGGCCCACATGTCGGGCATGCGCATGGTCGAGATGGTGCGCGAAGACTTGCGCTTGTCGAAGCTGCTGACGCGCCAGGCTTTCGAGAATGCGATCCGCACCAATGCAGCAATTGGCGGCTCGACCAACGCCGTGATTCATTTGAAAGCCATCGCCGGACGCATCGGCGTCGAGCTCGCACTCGACGACTGGACCACCGTGGGGCGCGGCACGCCGACGCTGGTCGACCTGATGCCGTCCGGCCGTTTTCTGATGGAAGACTTCTATTACGCAGGCGGTCTGCCGGCCGTGCTCCGCCGCATGGGCGATGCCGGACTGCTGCCGCATCCGGGCGCGCTGACCGCGAACGGGTCGAGCCTGTGGGACAACGTCAAGGACGCGCCGATCTACAACGACGAAGTGATCCGCCCGCTCGATCGCCCGCTGGCCGCGGACGGCGCGATGTGCGTGCTGCGCGGCAACCTGGCGCCACGGGGTGCCGTGCTGAAGCCCTCGGCGGCAACGCCGGCATTGCTGAAACACCGCGGCCAGGCTGTAGTCTTCGAGAACCTCGAAGACTACAAGTCGCGCATCGCAGACCCTGAACTCGCCATTACCCCGGACTCGGTGATGGTGCTGAAAAACTGCGGCCCCAAAGGCTATCCCGGCATGGCCGAGGTCGGCAACATGGGCTTGCCGGCAAAGCTTTTGGCGCAGGGCGTGACCGACATGGTCCGCATCTCGGATGCGCGCATGAGCGGCACAGCGTACGGAACGGTGGTGTTGCACGTCTCTCCGGAGGCCCGTGCCGGCGGCCCGCTTGCCGTGGTGCGCGAGGGCGACTGGATCGAGCTCGACGCGATGCAAGGGCGCCTGCACCTGGACATCTCCGAGGCCGAGCTCGCATCGCGACTGACCGCATGGCAGGCGGAGCAACGACCCGATCCGGCCGATGCGAGTGGCTACCGCAAGCTCTATGTCGAGCATGTGCTGCAGGCCGACGAAGGCTGCGACTTCGACTTTCTGGTCGGCCAGCGCGGCTCGGTCGTGCCGCGGCATTCCCACTGAGCCACAGCGCGACAGCGCAACAGCGCAACAGACAGCCATAACAATTTCAGGAGACAGCACCATGGACGGCATCCAGATCGTCGGACTCGACAAACCCGTACGAATTGCCGCCGAAATGAAAGGTTCTCACAGCGCCCCGGGATATCACCAGCCGCCGGACCGCAAAAGCATGCACTCGCAGATCGTCCGCGATCTGGGCATGCGCATCGTCTCCGGCGAGTACCGGGTCGGCGACCGTTTGCCGATGGAGGCGTCGCTCTGCGCCACCTACGACGTCAGCCGGCCGGTGTTGCGGGAAGCGACGCGAGTGCTGGTCGCCAAAGGGCTCGTGCTTTCCAAACAGCGTGCGGGTGCCATCGTGCGGCCACGCAACGAGTGGCATCTGCTCGATCCCGACGTTCTGTACTGGCTCATTCAGGCCAAACCACAACCCGAGTTCGTGCAAACGCTGCTGACGGTGCGACGGATCTTCGAGCCGGCGGTGGCGGCACTTGCGGCCAAGGTGGCCAGCGACGAAAGCCTTCAGGGCGTGGCGGAGGCCTATGCCGGCATGGAAGCCGCAAAAACGATAGACGAACTGCTGGAGCCCGACCTGGCGTTCCACCGCCGCATTGCCGAGGCGACCGGCAACGATCTGCTGGCGTATATCGGCAACATGTTGTCGCTGGCGTTGCGCGAATCGATCAAGCTCAGCAGCAAGCTGCCCAACACGCATTCGCTGTCATTGCCGCGGCACAAGGCCATCCTCACTGCCTTGCTCAGCCGGGACTCTCTGGCTGCGCGCCAGGCAACGTTGCTGCAGCTCGAAGAGACGAGGGGAGATCTGTCGGTCATTCTCGATTCGGGGATCGATCTGGCGTAGACCAGCTATGGCGTTCGAACCAGTCTTGAACGGCTGGGGATGGCTAAAACGAAGCGGTCGCCCAGTCAGAAAGACGTTCGAACAGCGTGGTGGGCGGTGCATCGCGTTTCATAGCCGACGACGCGCTGCTTGCGCGCCAGGCTGCTACCGATTCGATCGCAGCGGCGATGCGCTCGGCGTTGCCACTGACGTCCTGACCACTCCGACGAAGTGAGCCGGCGATGGCTCTGAGTTCTCCGGGTGCAAGACGTTTGGTACTGCGCAAGTAGTCCGACAAGGTCAGCACTTTCTTAAAGCGTTGAAATTGGTTGGCGATGGGAAAGCGCGCACGGTGCATGTAACTAATTGTAGTTAGTTTTTGTTTTCTGTCGAGCCGTTGAGTCGAATCATGGCGGCGAACCCAATCAGAAATAATACAATGTATATTATGTTAAATGCCAATTGCGGAAGACGATCGATGCGCACCTGATCGATCCGGCTTCGGGATTCACTGGATTGACCAAGTC
The DNA here is from genome assembly GCF_035018885.1 of Variovorax sp. LG9.2. Lineage (NCBI taxonomy): Bacteria > Pseudomonadati > Pseudomonadota > Betaproteobacteria > Burkholderiales > Comamonadaceae > Variovorax > Variovorax sp. LG9.2. The sequence continues at coordinate 208,440 of NZ_JASJXB010000005.1, forward strand.
ATCCCAGGTTCGGATCATGGCCAATGGTCCGACTGCTGGCGATTCTCCTTAGTGCCCTTGTCATGGGCGGCCTGGTCTACGTCTTTGGCGCGTTCGTGCTGTTGGTCATGCCCTTGATCCTCATTGCCATCGTGTTCGCTGAAACGCATGGCCGTCGACAGTCGCGCCAGATGTCTCGCAAGAAGCCAATGGAAACTGAAACCTCTACGACTTCGACAGAGCGCTAACCCGGTAACGCTTTGGCCAAGGAGGCGCGCGAGTTCCTCGCCGGCTGCAACGACACGATCTATACGACGTCGGTCGAAGGCGTCATCAACACCCGGGACGGCGACATTCAATCCTGGAACTGCTGGTCGTCTATCTGCGGTAGCTTGGTGTCTCGTAGCGGGCACGGGCCACGATCTCGAGTGACGCCACGCGGGAACGCTCGACCAACAACGGTTTCTTCCACTCATCGGCGACCTTGTTTCGCTCCGCGACAATTTTTCGAACGAGCAACTTCGTTCCGACCGCCAGCACGAGCGGCCAGCACAGCAGCAACCCCGGACCGACCTCGTCGACCAGGCGCGCCACTCCATAGCCGCTCGCCGATGCCACGACAACGGCTGCGATCGGTAACAGGCCAACGGCGAAAACAATGGCCCAGACTTTGAACCCGATGGCAGTTGCTGTGTAGTGCGGCAGGGTTCCTGACCACGGCTCGGTGTCGTCGAAGGCCGCGCTTCGATCGAATGTCGTCCGGTAGGAAACCGCCCGCTGAGCGCGTTCGACGGGTCGAGAACTCACTCGAGGCCACCTGTTAATCAGGAATCGTTTCATAGCTCACATCCTCCGGATCGGTAGAGTGCTACGCGTGCCAGTGCTCCCGGTTACTAACTCGACGTTCCAGCAAGGCCGAAAAGCGTATTCAGCAGTGTCGGCACTTACGGAACGCGGCACAGCGCGGAAGCGCACACAACCGCGATGGTCGGCCGTTCAAAGTCCAACTGACGGCCGTCGCTTCTTTGACCATCACATAGCACCGTCGCACGACGGCCAGCTACCAGCCGTACCCTTTAGTCGTACAGTGCCTTCGCCTCGACCTCGTACGCGGGATAAGACGCCTTCATCACCGCCCCGTTCAGGATCATTTCCGCCACCAGCGGCCGCGATGCCACCGTACCGTCATAGACACGCGTGCGTATCCAGACCGACTCGGTGCGCGCGCTCTCGCTCAGGGCGACGATCTCTCGCTCCAACTCGTAGTCCTGGTCGACGAACAGCGGCCCCGCGATCAAGCGGATTTCTTGTCCCGCGAACAGTCCGACGGCTGGCTTGCGACCGCTCAGGCCGGACTCACCCGACGTGCTGCCGAGCAGCACGCTGATCATTTCCATCGGAATGATGGCGCGGCCCCATGGCGATTCGGCCCCGTGTTCGCGCGTGTACCAGGCACAGGGTTCCGTGATGACCGCGAGCTTGTCGGCGAGCGTGAAGGGATAGTGGTCGCCCATGTGCTGATCGAACCCCATCCGGATTTTTTCGACCGCAGCACCCTGCTGCCCCACCTTCAGGTCGCGGTTGATCACAAGCCCTGTGGCCGGTCGCAGTTTGGCGATGCGCTGTTGAATCTCATGCGGCACATCGGTCGCATCGCCCACCGAGGCGGTGCCGGTCAGCACCGGTGTCCCGTCGCGCTTCTCTGCGTGGATACGCACCAGACGCGGCGACCCTTCTTCAGGCGACAACGGCAGATCGACAAAGGCACGCACCTCTTCGCCTTCAACCACCATGTTCTGGTAATGCGCGCTGATGCAGCCAGTCTCGAACCACGCCTGGCCAAAGACGTGGAACAGCAACGGGTCGAACTGGCTGAAGTGCGTCGGCCCCTCGATCGGGCCAGCGCGAAGGCCCAGGCCCTCGGCCATGGCATCGTCGTGGATGGATTTGTGCCCGTCGTACTTTTGATCGGCCAGCATCTGGCGCGGCGTGCGCAGTGCACCGCAGAGAGTCGGTGATTGAGTGAAGGGTTTGGTCATGATGTTTCCAGTGCGTTTGCCGCCATCGTAGTCGGGGCCCGATGTCCGCGGACCCACTGTCCCGCCCTTAAAAAACCTTGCCGGGATTCAGCACGTTGTGCGGGTCGAGCGCTGCCTTGATGCGCTGCATCAAGGCAATCTCCTCCGGCGATCGAGTGAACGACAAGAACGGCTTCTTGACGAGCCCGATGCCGTGCTCCGCCGATATCGTGCCGCCCATGCTGCGAACCATTTCGTAGACCAGGACATCGACTTCGGCATGCGGCTGATGCGCGCCCGCAGAAGGTACGTTGACGACGACATGCAGGTTGCTGTCACCGATGTGCCCATAGCAAAGCACGTGCGCGTCCGGCCACTGCGCCTTGACCTCTCGCTGCACGCGATACACCGCCTCGCCCATCAGTGTCGTCGGCAAGCCGATGTCGAATCCGATCACCGCACCGAGCACTTTCGGATACTCCGAGACGCTGTCGCGGAGGGCCCAGAGTTCCTTCGCGTCACGTTCAGACGCACCGATCACCACATCGGTGAGGGCGCCCTCCTCCAGCAAGGCCGAAAGACACGCCTCCAGGTGCGCCGATTCGCCCTCTTCCCTAAAGCCGCTCGCCTCGATGAGCACGTAGACGCCGTGTGCCTCGGCAAAGGGTTTGCGCAGTTGCGGCAGGCCGGCCGTCATGCAGTCCACGAAGCTCGGCCACATCACTTCGAAAGCTGAAAGAGACGGGCCGAGCTTGGCGCGTGCGGTCTTCAGCAAGGTCAGTACGGCCTCGTAGTCGCGGCAGCCGCACATCGCCGTGGCGATTGAAATTGGCTTGGCCTGCAGGCGCAACACGACGCGCGTGATGATGCCGAGCGTTCCTTCCGATCCGATGAACAACTGCTTGAGGTCGTAGCCGGCGTTGTTCTTGATCATCTTGTTGAGCGAGCTGACGATGGTTCCGTCGGGCAATACATATTCGAGCCCGAGCACCTGATCGCGCGCCATGCCGTAGCAGATGACCCGATTGCCACCGGCATTGGTGGACAGATTGCCGCCGATGCTGCAGGAGCCACGTGCACCAAGGTCCAGCGGAAAGTACAGGCCGGCTGCTTCCGCCGCATCCTGTATCTCCGAAAGCCGCGTGCCGGCCAGCACCGTCATCGTACCCATCACCGCATCGATTTCCTCGACGCCGCTCATGCGTTCGAGCGACATCGCCACGCCGCCGGCGACCGGTTGCGCACCGCCTGCCAGCCCGGTGAGGCCGCCCTGTGGGACGAGCGCGATACGCCGCTCGTTGCACAGCGCCATCGCAATCGAGACGTCCTGTGTCGTCCTCGGCCGCACCAGCGCCAAGGGCTGAACCGGCGCGAGCCCGCTCCAGTCATGCCAGTACTTCGGCTCGATCGCTTCGCCGAACGTCACTGTGTTGTCGGGCAGCGCGGATTGGAGTTCGAGTTCGAAGGTAATTGGCATGGTGTTCAGGCTGTTTCGGTAGAGGCCGGCACCGGCGGCCATGCGGTGGCCGGATCGGCGGGCGGGACGGAGGCGAGCAGCAAGCGGGTGTAGGCGTGTTGCGGGTTGGCGAAGACCTCGTCTGTCCTGCCCTCTTCCACGACCTTGCCGGACTGCATGACGATGACGCGCGAGCACAGGTAGCGCACCACGGAGAGGTCATGCGATATCAGCAACAAGGCGATGCCGTGCTCGCGCCCGAGTTCAAGCAGCAGGTTGAGAATCTGCGCCTGGATGGACACGTCGAGGCCCGACACGATCTCGTCGGCCACCACCAGCCGCGGCATCACGCACAGCGCACGGCCGATGTTCACCCGCTGCTTTTGACCACCCGACAGCTGACTGGGAAATCGCTCCAGCGCATCGGACGCCAGGCCGACGTCCTGCAGCAACTGCGATGCGCGCTCCTGCCTCGGCAATCGTTGCAACGCACCGGGGATGTGACCGACCTCGTACGCTTGCGTCAACAAGCGAAACACGCTGCGCCGCGGATTGAGTGCCGAGTGCGGGTCCTGAAAGATCATCTGCACGTGCTCGCGGGTCAGGCGCTGCACGGTCGACGCGGCCTTGGCGCGGTCTTGCCCTTCGATCAGCAGCTCACCGGCGGTGATGTTCTCTGCGCCGACGATCAGCCGCGCGACAGAAGTCTTGCCGCTGCCGCTTTCGCCGACGATGCCGACGAACTCGCCCGGCTGGACTTTGAGCGACACCTGGCTCACTGCATCGGTGTGCACCTGGCGCTGGCCCAGCAGGCCGCGGCGCGCGGTGTAGCGCAGCGTGACGTTGCGCAGCTCGACGAGGGGTGCCGCAGTCGGATCGCCTTGCGGTGCGCGCCAGTTGGCGCTGCCAGCGGCGCTTGTTGAATCGTCTACGGAGGCGACGACATGCGGCGCCACTTCGCACGTATCGGCACAGCGCACCCAATGACCCGGCGAAGACTCACGTAAAGCGCGCACGCCGACTTCGCAGGTCGCATTGCGCGTCGGGCAGCGTGCCGCGAATCGACAACCGCCGAGCGTCGCCAATGCCGAGAGTCCCGGCATCTGACCCCCGAGCATCGGCAGCACCCGCTGAATGCCGTGCACATCGGGCGTCGCATCGTGCAGTGCCCAGGTATACGGATGGCGCGGCTCGCGCAACACGTCTGCGGCCGGTCCGTATTCGACTTGCTCTCCTGCGTACAGCACCGCGATGTCGTCGCACACGTGGGCGGCGAGCCGCAGGTCGTGCGTAATGAGAATGACGGCTGTCTCGTGCTGGCGCTGTTGTTCGGCAAGCAGCGTAAGGATGTGCGCTTGGCTCACTACGTCGAGCGCCGTGGTGGGCTCGTCGGCAATGATCAGCGCAGGATTGGCCACGAACGCCATCGCGATCAACACGCGCTGGCACTGCCCTCCCGACAGTTCATGCGGATAGCGGCGGACCATTTGCTCGGGGTGCGGCAGCTTCACGGAAGCCAGTTGCGCGACGATCAAATCCTTGCGCCGGCTGGCGGCAATGCCCAGCAGCATCAGGTGCTCGTCGAAGGTCTGGCCGATGGTCAACACCGGGTTGAGCGCGGTCAACGGCTCTTGCGGAATGAAGGCGATGCGCCGTCCGAGCAGGCCGCGCCATTCGCGCGCGCCGAGCGACAGCAGGTTCTTGCCGTCGAAGTCGATTCGGCCCTGCGTCACCGCGAAGCCCGGCGGCGTGTGGCCCGCGATCAGGCGACCGATCATGCTCTTGCCGGCACCCGATTCGCCGACCAGTCCGAGCACCTTGCCGCGCTGCACCGACAGCGTGATGTCGCGCAGCAATTCGACGGGTTTGCCATCGACCCGCGTGGTCAGCGTGAGGTTCGAGATGGACAGCATCGTCATTCGCTCCGTGTGCGCAAGCGCGGATCGAGCGCAACGCGGATTCCGTCACCCAACAGGTTGCAGCCGAGCACGGTAACGACGATGCAGGCGACCGGCACCAGCATCACCCACGCGGCGCTCTGCATGTCGCTGCGCGCATCGGCCAGCATCTGGCCCCAGGTCGTGATGTCCGGCGGCACGGAAAGGCCGATGAAAGACAGAGTCGCCTCCACGATGATCGCGATGCCCATCTCGATGGAGAACAGCGTGATCATCAGCGGCACCACGGTGGGCAGCACCTCGCGCAACATGGTGCGCAGGTGCGTGAAACCGATGAGCCGTGCGGCCAGCACGTAGTCGCGGCGCCGCGTCACCAGCACGTCGGCCCGCACCACACGAGCGAAGCGCGTCCAGTCGACCAGCACGACCGCAAGGATCACTTTGTCGACGCCAGAGCCGAGCCCTACCAGCAGGATCAACGACAGAACGACCGGCGGAAACGACATCCACAAATCGACCACGTAGCTGATGCCGCGGTCGATCTTGCCGCCGAAGTAGCCGCCGACAACTGCGAGCGTGCTGCCCAGCAGCATCGCGCCGAATGCGGAAACGATCGCCACCAGCAGCGCCACACGGGCACCGTAGACAGCACGCGACAACACGCAGCGACCCAGGCTGTCGGTGCCCAGCGGAAAAGAAGCGTCGCCTTCTGCCGACCACATCGGCGGCGAAAGCATGTGCAGCAGGTCTTGCTCCAGCGGATCGTGCGGAGCGACCCACGGTGCAAAGAGCGCAGCCAGAACGACGAGCAGGAGAATGCCGCCGCCGATCAGCACGCGCGGCTGCGAGGCCAACTGCCTGAGCGCACCGCGCTGCTTTGCAGAGCGACTCACAGCGGCGGGCATCGACACTGGCGCCGGTGATTGCGTCACAGATTCCTCAACTTCGGATTCAGCAAGGCATACAGCACGTCGACGACAACCGTAATAGCCAGCATCAGCACGCAGAAGATCAGCGAGATGCCCTGGATCAACGGCAAGTCATTGCCGCGAACCGCCTGCACCATCAGATTGCCCAGGCCGGGGAAGCCGAAGATCATTTCGACCAATAGCGCGCCGCCGAACAGGAAGCCGAACTGCACACCGATCATGGTAATCGTCGGCAGCGCGGCGTTCTTCAGCATATGGCGCCAGAGAATGCGGGTCTCAGACAGTCCGCGAAGTCGCGCAACTTCGACATAAGGCTCGTTAGCGGCATCGATCAGCCCGGAGCGGAGCACACGGATGACCAGCGGCGCAAAGCTCAACGCGAGTGCGAGTGCAGGCAAGAAGAGATGCGACAGCGCGCTCAGCCAGGCCTGAAACTGCCCGGTAACGAGCAGGTCGATCAAGGCGAATCCGGTAATGCCCGGTAGCGTCACTTCTTGCCCGACGCGGCCGCTGAACGGCAGCACCGGCCAGAGCACACCGAAGACGAGAATCAGCAACAGGCTCCAGAGGAACGACGGAATCGACTGAAGCAAGGTGACGACCAGGTCGGCCGCCGTCTCGCGTTTGCGCTTGTAGAGCACATAGGCGATGACGCCGCCGGGAATGCTGATCATCAATGCCAGCACCAAGCCGACCATGGCCAGTTCGATGGTCGCCGGCAGTGCAGTCACCATCAAGCCGACGACCGGCTGGCGGAAGTTGATGGAGTTGCCGAGACTCCCGCGCGCCGCATCCCAGAGCCAGATCAGGAACTGGACAGGGATCGGTTTGTCCATGCCCATCTGCTGCCGCAACGCTGCTGAATCCGCTGCGGTGGCCGACGGCGGCAGCATCATCGCCAGCGGATCGACGGGCAGCAATCGCAACACCACGAACACCACGAGCGACAGCAACAGCAGCGTGGGAATCGCCACCAGCAGTCGGCGAATCACGATGGTGGAAACGAGTTGGAACACAGGGGCGCGCGTGCCTTGTCAGCGGTATTTGTATTCGACCGGCAACACGTAGCCGTTGTCGAACAGCACCGGCTGCAGCGTCGACGAATACGCGACAGTCGCCACGCCTTGCAGCAGCGGGATCGCCCACGATTTCTCCGAGGACTCCGCGTTGAGTGCCTTGTAGCCAGCCATGCGCTTGGCCTCGTCCACTTCGGTCATCAGCCCGTCGATGCGTGGCGCGAGTGACATGTCTTTCCAGGTCGCGAAGCGCAGGCGCGGGTCGAAGATTCGGCCTGCATAGTTCTCCGGATCGCCCGTGCTGTTGGCCCAGCTGTAGAGCAACACGCCCGTCAGTTTGCCGTTCTGCGCAGCTTCGACGAGCTTGGCCGGTGTAGTTTCTTCGATCGTCGCGTTGATGCCGACTGCCTTCCACATCTGCGCGATGGCGCGTGCCATGTCGAAGTCGTTGGGGAAGGTGCCATTGGTGCTGAGCAGCGTCAGCGCGACCGGATTGCTCGTGCTGAAGCCGGCGGCCTTCAGCTCCTCGATGGCCTTGGCCTTGTTGAATGGAAACTGGAAGTCGCTGAACGACGGCGTGCCTTCCGGCGTCATCACCGACAGCGGCTTGGCCACGCCGCCGTAGAAGGCCTTGGACAACGCGGCCTTGTCGATCGACAGGTGCATCGCGTTGCGCACATGGTCGTTCTCGAACGGCTTCACGTAGTTGGGAATCCGAAGCATGTAGACCTCGGAGAACGGATAGATCTTTGTGACGATGCCGGTCTTGGTGGCGAGACGCTGGACTTCGCGCATCGGCAACTGCACCGCCATCGCCGCCCTGCCCGACTCCACAAGCGCCACGCGCGCCGATGGCTCCGGCACGATCAAAAAGGTGACCTGCTTGATGGCAGGCGCAGCACCCCAGTATTTGTCAAAAGCCTCCAGCACGATACGCGAGCCGCGCTGATGTTCGACCATGCGGTAAGGGCCGGCGCCTATCGGCTTGGCGTTGAAGCCCTCGGCACCGACCTGGGTCATGTAGGCCTTCGGCACGATGTACATCGCCAGGAAGCCCAGGTAGATCGGCCCCGCCGGCGTCGGCCGGCTGTAGACCAGCACGCCTTTGGTGGGCGACTGCACTTCCACATCGGCCAGCGTGTTGAACATGCCACCGACCAGCAACTTCTTGTCTGCCTTCGGGCGTTCGGACAGGCTGTACTTGACGTCGTCCATCGTCATGCGCGAGCCGTCGTGGAACAGGATGTCGTCGCGCAACGTGATCTCGAGTCGCGTCGCTTTGTCGTCGAGCCAGCGCCACTGCTTGATCTGGCGCGCCTCGAGCTTCAAATGTTGTGAGTAGCGCAGTGGCGAATCGAACACCGTGTGATAGATCGCCTGGATCGTCGGGATGGACAAGGCGCCCGGGTCCCACGTGGGCACGTCGACCGGGTACGCGATGGCCAGGTTCGACTTGTCGGTAATCTGCGCATTGGCCAGGTCCCACGGCAGCACGCTGCCGGCCCCCACGGTGAGCGCGCCCAGTACGAAGCTGCGGCGCGATGGTTTCAAAGACGACGGTGCAGCCAGAGACAGTGCTGCGTCTGTCGGGGTTCCCGAGCTCAAGAAATCGTTCATGAAAGTTCTCGCTGATTGGTCTGAAGGAACCGATGGGAAAACGCTTGCAAGCATCGCGCCACTGAAGCGCCCAAAGAGGCGATTGGACAAATGAAAATATACTGTATACAGTTTCCAGATGCAAGAAACGTTCCGTAGGAATCAATGAAAAAAGCAGCGCCGACGATGGCTGCCGCCAGGGCCGCGCCCAAACCACTGGCCCGCGCGGAAACCTTGGGCGACCGCATCTACGACGAGTTGCGCAAGCGCCTGCAGCACACGCCGCTCCAGCCTGAAGAGCGACTTGTCGATGTCGAGGTGGCTGCTGCCTATGGCACTTCGCGCATGCCGGCGCGCGACGCGTTGCTGCGTCTCGTGAACGAGGGCTATCTGGTCGGCACGACTCGCGGCTTCGTGGCGCCGACACTGAGCCTCGACGACGTGCGCGACATTTTCGAAGTACGCCGCCTGCTGGAGCCTGCGGCCATCGCGAGCGTGGCGCCCAACGTGGATGCAGCGGCAAAGCAAGAACTGACGCTGGCACTCAAACGGGCACGCCAGGCGGCCGCGAACAACGACGACGAAGAGATGGCCTTGGCGAACATGGCCTTCCGCCAAGCGTGGCTGAGCCGGGTCAAAAACCAGCGCCTTGCGAACACCATAGGGCGCTTTGTCGACCATGTGCAGACCGTGCGCCTGCTCACACTGGTGAACAAAAAAACCCGACAAGTTGTGGTCGATGGTCTGTCCAAGCTTCACGCGGCACTGGTCAAGCGTGATGCGGCACTCGCCTTCAAGGCTATGGAGCGGTTCATGGCCGATGCACAGGCCGCGTACTTCTCGACGCACGAAACGGTGCACGGCGAAGCCACACCCGCAGCATCTTCCGCACCTGCAACTGCAACTGCAACTGCTGCAACCAAGGCCACTACGGCCCGCAAAAGCCATTCGGCCTCCAGAGATCTCATCGCATGAATCACTTGCACCCGCTCAAAGGCCCCAATCGTTTCAAGCTTGGCGTGTTCTCCGCCAATGCGGACGGAGGCCTCGCCATCACCGACGTGCCGGAGCGCTGGCGCGCGCGGTGGGACGACAACCTCAACGCGGCGGGCATCGCCGACCGCGCGGGCCTGGAGTTCTTTCTGCCCATCGCGCGGTGGCGCGGCTTCGGTGGCAAGAACCATGTTCGCGAGTGGTCCTTCGAGACCTTCACCTGGGCGGCCGGACTCGCTGCGGTCACCAAGCAGATCGGCCTGTTCATGACGGTGCATGTGCCCCTGCTGCATCCCGTGTATGCGGCCAAGGCATTGGCGACGGTCGATCACATCAGCAACGGGCGCGCCGGGCTCAACATCGTCTGCGGCTGGAATCCCGACGAGTTCGCGATGTTCGGCGCCAAGCTCAGCGACGACGCCTATGGCCAGGCGGCGGAATGGCTGGAAGTGATCGAGCGCTGCTATGGCGACCATCAGCCGTTCGACTTCCAGGGCAAGTACTACGCGCTCAAAGGCGTCGTCAGCCGACCTGCGAGCATTCAGGTGCCGCGACCGCTCACCATGAATGCGGCCTTTGGTCCACAGGGGCGCGACTTCGCGGCAAAGAACTGCGACTTCCTGTTCTCGACCTTCTCCAACATCGAAGATGGCCGCAAACACTACGCCGACATCAAGGAGCGTTCCAAGCTGCAAGGCCGCGATGTCGGCATCTACACCGTATGCCACGTCGTCTGCCGCGAGACGCAAAAGGAGGCAGACGACTACTACGAGCGCTATGCGGTAACGCTGGCCGACCATGGCGCCGTCGACAACCACATGGCGCAGAAAAAAGAGTTCTCCAACTCGCACGACAAGAATGCGTTCGACCTCTATCGCAAGCGCTTCGCGGGCGGCGCCGGAACGTACCCGTTGGTCGGCACGCCCGAGAAAATCGTCGAAGACCTGGTCAAGATTTCCAACGAAGGCTATGCCGGTGCAGCGCTCACCTTCGTCAACTACACCGACGAGTTGCCTTTCTTCTGCGACCGTGTGTTGCCGCTTATGAAGCAGGCCGGACTCCGCGTTACCTGAAGCCGTCAAACCACCCATGTTCAATCCCACACAACCCACTCTCAAAGCGCGCATTGCCGGGGGCGACTGCATCGCCGTCTCGTGGCTCGCACTCGGATCGGCCGCACTCGTCGAAGCCGCCGCGCGCGCGCAGCCCGAAGCCATCGTCATCGACATGCAGCACGGCCTCTGGGATCGCCGAGAGCTGGAGGCCGCGATCGGCGTGGTGCCGAGCCACATCCCGGTGATCGTGCGTGTCGCCGAAAACTCGGCCACGGCGATCGGCATGGCACTGGACGCAGGAGCAGAAGGCGTGATCGTCCCCTTGGTCGAAAGCGCCGAGCAATGTCGCCACGCCGTGCGTTGCGCCAAGTACCCGCCGCACGGCATTCGGTCCGCCGGCGGCGTGCGCCCGTTAATGGATTTCGGCGCGTACCTCGAAGGCGCAAAACACATCGCCGTGATGGTGATGATCGAGACAGCGGCCGGCCTGGCCAACGCACGGGAGATTGCTGCCGTCGAAGGACTGGACTTGGTGTTCATCGGGACCGGCGATCTCGCGCTGTCGCTCGAAATCGGTGCAGGCGATGCATCGAAACATGCAGAGGCCTGCGCCGAAATCAAGCACGCCTGCGACGACGCTTCAGTGCCATGTGGCGCCTTCACCGGCACGACCGATGCAGCGCTTCAGCGACGCGAGCAAGGCTACCGGATGGTGGTCGCAGCCAACGACATCGATGTCGTGGTTCAAGGTTTCAAGCGCGCGACCGCAGCCCTTGCATCATGACCATCGATCGCCAGTTCGTGCCGATCCGATCGGGCTGCATTCATATCGCCAGCGCTGGCCAGGGGTTCCCGGTTCTGTTGCTGCACCAGACGCCGCGATCGTGGGACGAGTACCGCGATGTGCTGCCGTTGATCGGTGCGCGCTACCGCGCCATCGCGATGGACACGGCGGGCTTCGGTGATTCGGACGCGTTGCCGGCCGCAGACAACACGATCGAGCGATGGGCCGAAGTCGCTTTCGATCTGCTGGATGCATTGGGCTTGCAACAAGTGGCCGTGGTCGGGCATCACACCGGCGCGGCCGTGGCCCTGGAGATGGCGGCGAGCCGGCCCGAACGGGTCAGTGCGCTCGTGTTGTCGGCATGTCCTTTCGTCGACGCGCCACGCCGTGCAACGCACCACGGCAAGCGAATCATCGACGAGGTCGAGCGCAAGGCCAGTGGCGAACATCTGACCGAGTTGTGGCAGCGGCGCATGCCCTTCTATCCGCCTGGCGACATCGCTCTTCTCGAACGATTCATCGCCGACGCATTGAAGGCAGGCCACCTCGCCGTCGAAGGCCACCGCGTGGTAAATCGCTATGCGATGGAGACAAGAGCGCCACTGGTGACCAGCCCGACACTGGTGATCGCGCCGACCGAAGACCCGCATGCTTTTCCGGCAGCGCCAAGGGTCGCACAAGCCATCGCCGGCAGCCGGCTGCTGAACATCGAGCACGGCATGGTGCCGCTGCCCGACCAGATGCCTGAAGTCTTTTCCGAAGCCGTGATGGAGTTCCTCGCGACATTGAAATTGTCCGGCTAGCCGAAAGCGCGCAGTTCTTCTGCATAGAGCAATTCAGCCCAGTCCGGTATCGCGCTGGCAGTCGCGGTGATGCGCCCTGCCTTGAAACTCAGAATGCGCTGCGGTGAGACGTTGAGCTGCGAGTTGTCGAACACAAAGGCGAAGTCGGCGCGCAGCACCGCTTGGCGGATCAATGGCTGATTGCGGTCGTAGCGCTTGCGGATCTTGTCTTCGGGCACATCGTGTCCGCCCTCGCCTACCCTTAACGCCACTCGGCTGACCGACAACTCAGGCTTGCCTACGTTGACGTGGTAAAGCACGACTCGAAAGCCGACACGCCTGGCGTCATCGACTAATTCCAGTTTCGACGGATGCGAGAACACCGATTCAGAAACGAAGCTGAGTCCCTGCTTGAGCGCCAGCCGCCGCCGGTTTTCTGCGATGCTGGCCGCGGTGTACGCCGCAGACATGGACGCGTCGCGCAGTTCTTCGCGCTGGATCAGGTCGGCATTGATGAAAGGCGCCTGGATACGAGGTGCGATCGCCAGCTCGTAGAGCGTCGACTTGCCGGCGCCGTTCGGTCCGGCCAGCAAAAACATCGTTGCGCGGCTCACCGGCCGCCGGTTGGCCGGACTGCTTTGCCGAACTCCAGGTTGCCGTCGTCATCGAGGCCCACGCCGAGACCCTTTCGTTGCCGCTTGCGCCAGAAATCCTGTTCAACCGCGGTGGCTGGAGCGTCACCCATGCGTTCGATGAAGGCGTCCTGCTCGGCATCGCCGAGGGTGTCGAGCGCCAGCGGCTCAAGACCGCGCAGCGCCAGGTCGACCTTCGAATAGCCGATGGTCGGATCGCGTTCGATCGCGCGGCCGATACGGATCCAATGCTCGGCCTGCCCCGAGATCGACCGGCTGTTCACCCGCGCAGCATCGCGCAAGGCGTCCATTTCTAGATCGGAAATCTTTACGGCTTGTGCCATCATCGCTCCAGCGGTTCCTTAATGAAACCTTGGATTTAATTATGGCACCACGATTCAAATTGCGCTTTCAGGCCGACCCCTCGATCTGGCCGGCTGGCCGTCCCAGGTCTGCGGCCCCACGCCGCGCTCGCGCAGCTTGAATTTCTGGACCTTGCCGTTCTCGGTGCGCGGCAGGTCGGGCAGCACGTCGATGTAGCGCGGCACCGCGAAGTACGGCAGCCGGCTCGTACAAAACTCGATGAGATCAGTGAGGTCGATCTGCACACCCTCGCGTGCCACCAGCGCCGCCATCACTTCGTCTTCCGCCAGCTCGGAGCGCACCGGGTATACCGCGCAAGACGCCACATCCGGATGGCTTGCCAGCACCTGCTCGACCTCGAAAGACGAGATGTTCTCGCCGCGACGGCGGATCGCGTCCTTGATGCGATCGACGAAACGGAACGCCCCGTCGGCATCGCACACTACGCGGTCGCCGGTGTGAAACCAGAGATTGCGCCAGGCCTCGACGGTTTTCTCCGGCATGTTGAAGTAGCCGCTCGCGAAGGCGTAAGGCTCGTCTGCACGCAGCAGCAATTCGCCGGCCTCGCCGTCCGGCACGGGCGCATCGTCTTCGTCGGCGACACGCGCCTCGAAGCCCTCGCGCAGCCAGCCCATCACACCGCCGCGCGGCGACGCCGGCGCGGTGGCGATGGCGAAGTTGGTCTCGGTCGAGCCATAGCCTTCGAGCAAGGTCACGCCAGTACGCGCCTTGAAAGCCTGCCCCGCTGCCGATGGCACGCCGGGCCCGAGCCCGATGCGGACCGAATGATTGCGCTCTCCGTCACCCTCGGGCTGGGCCAACAGGATGGGCACCATCGCGCCGAGCAAATAGACCACTGTCGCGCCGTTCGCGCGCATCGACGGCCAGAAGCCCGATGCCGAGAAGCGTGATTCGAACACCACCTCGGCACCCGTCAATGCAGCCTGCGCGAAGGTGTTGAGTGCATTGATATGAAAGAGCGGCAGCGTCGTGCAGAGCACGTCGTCGCGGCCGACACCCAGCACTTCGGCGCTGTTCACGCCCCACCAGAAGTACTGCGCGTGCGGGCAGATCACCCCTTTGGCAGGGCCGGTGGTGCCCGAGGTGTAGAGGATGGCGAGCGGGTCGCCGGGGTGCACGGTGGCGGGCGGATGGGCTTGCGCGCTTTCGGCGCCATGGACGCCTTCTGGATAGCGGGAGACACGCACGCCGGGCGGCAGCTCGCGGGACGCAACGATCGCTCCCACCTCGCCCACATCGCCGACCACCCAAATCTCGCGCAACGCCGTGCGGCCGAGGTTTGCCATCTTCAGCCGCTCGACGCAACCGGCACCGATCACCAGCAGCTTTGCCTCGCTGTTCGAAAGGACGTATTCGATCTGCGGGCCCATCGATGCCGTGTTGACCGGAACGACCACCGCGCCGAGCCAGCCCGCACCAAGAAAAGTCTCGATGAACTCGATGCAGTTGCCCGCCATTACTGCGATGCGTTCGCCTCGCACCACGCCGGCCTGCGCGAGTGCGGCCGCCCGGACGGCAGCCGCTGCGGCGGCGTCTCGATGCGCCCATTGCCGGCCCGCCACCTTCAACAGCGGCCGCGCGCCGAACAGCACGGCCTGCCGCTTCAGCATCGCCGGCAAGGTGCGTTGCGCGGGCGGCAGCGCGCGTAGCTCACTCGTCATCGTGCGTGCCTCCGCCGAGGTAGGTCGCCTGCACGCGCGGGTCGCTCGCCAGTTCAGCCGACGCGCCGGAGAGCGCGATCTCGCCGGTCTCCAGCACGTAGCCGTGGTCCGACGACTCGAGCGCGGCGCGCGCGTTTTGCTCGACCAGCAGGATAGAGACGCCATCGTCGCGCAGCGAGCGCACGATGGCGAGGATGTCGCGCACGATCAGCGGCGCCAGGCCGAGGCTCGGTTCATCGAGCATCAAGAGGCGCGGTGCCGACATCAGCGCACGACCGACCGCCAGCATCTGACGCTCGCCGCCAGAAAGCGTGTCGGCGCGTTGCGAGCGGCGCTCCGCCAGCCGCGGAAACCGGTCGTACACCGACTGCAGTTGCCGCTTCATCGCATCGCTGCGCAACTTCTTCGCGTAGGCACCGAGCTGCAGGTTGTCGAGCACCGTCAGCTCGCCGAAGAGCTCGCGTTTTTCCGGCACCAGGCACAGGCCGCGTTCGACGCGCGATTCGACATCGAGCCCGTGCAGGTCTTCGCCCTCGAAGCGCAGCGCGCCTTTGCTCGGCAGCAGGCCCATGGCCGCGGCCAGCAGCGTGGTCTTGCCCGCACCGTTAGGCCCGATCACCGAGATGATCTGCCCCGGTTGCAGGGCGAGCGAGACGCCTCGCACGGCCTCGACCTGTCCGTAGCCGACATGCAGCTCGCCGATTTCCAACATGGCCGTCATACGACGCTCCCCAGGTAAGCCGCCTGCACGCGCTCGTCCGCGCGCACCACGGCGGGCACGCCCTCGACCAGCTTCGAGCCGAAGTTCATCACCACCAATCGGTCCACCAGTTTCATCACGAAGTCCATGTCGTGCTCGACGATGAGGATGGTCACGCCCTCCTCGCGCAGTTTGCGAAGCAACGCGCCGAGCGCCATCTTTTCCTTGCGACGCAAGCCGGCCGCGGGTTCGTCCAGCACCAGCAACACCGGGTCGGCCGCGAGTGCGCGCGCGATCTCCAGAATGCGCTGGGTGCCCAGCGGCAGGCTGCCGGCCATCTCGTGCGAGCGGTCGCCCAGGCCGATGCGATCGAGCTGGCGCTGTGCTTCCTGCAGCACCTGTTGTTCTTCGGCACGGTCGAGCCGGAGCCCGGCCTTGAGCACGCCGGCACCGGTCCGCGCATAAGCACCCAGCGCGACGTTGTCGAGCAGGCTCATGTGCGGTCGCAGCTTCACGTGCTGGAAGGTGCGCGCCAATCCGAGTCGCGCAACCTGGCGTTGCGGCAGGCCCGCGATGTTCTGGTCCATGAAGCGCACCTGGCCCGAAGTCATCGGCAGGGTGCAGGTCAGCAGGTTGAACATGGTCGACTTGCCCGCGCCGTTGGGGCCGATCAGTCCGATGATCTCGCCCGCTGCGACGTCGAAGCTCACCTCGTTGACTGCGATCAATCCACCGAAGCGCTTGACCACGCCCTGCACCGACAGGATCGGTGTGCCACGACCCGGCAGCGTGCGTTGCGCCAGCGGCGTGACCGGCTTGACCGGCGCCGTCGACGGCAGCGCTGCCCAACGCCCGCGCGTCCATCGGCGCACGAAGCCCATCAGGCCACCACGCGCGAAGTGCAGCAGCAGGATGAACACCGCGGCAAAAGCGATGGCTTCGAGCTGCCCTGCGCGTTGCGTGAGCAGCGGCAACAAGTCCTGCAGGCCGTTCTTCAGCAGCAACACCAGCGCTGCACCGACCAGCGCACCCACCAGTTGACCGAGCCCACCGGCCACCGCCATCAGCAGGTACTCGATGCTCGCGCGCACGTCGAAAGGCGATGGGCTCACGAAGCGGTTCATGTGCGCATAGAGCCAGCCGGCGAGACCTGCGAACAGCGCCGCGGTGACGAACAGCGTGAGCCGCACGCGGTAAGCATCGGCACCCACGCTCGCCAGCAGCGTGGCACCGCCGCGCAACCCGCGGATCGCACGGCCGGGTCGCGAACTCAGCAGGTTGCGGCTGAACAAAAAGGCCAGCCCGACCAGTGCCCAGATCAGGTAATAGATGGCGCGCGGCTCGGCCAGCGACCAGCCCGCGATCCGCAGCGGCGGGATGTTCGAGAGCCCGGTGTGGCGCCCGAGCGCCTCGACGTTACCGAACAACATCGCGATCGACAGGCCCCACGCGATCGTGCTCAGCGAAAGAAAGTGCCCGCCCAGGCGCAGCGTGAGCATGCCGATCGCGAGGGCCGAGATTCCCGTGAGCGCCAGCGCGAACAGGAGCCCGATCCACGGCGACATTCCCTGCGTGGTCGTGAGCCAGGCACTGGCATACGCCGCGATGCCGACGAAGGCGGCCTGCCCGAAAGAGGTCGACCCGCCGATGCCGGTGAACAGCACCAGCCCGAGCGCGACCAGCGCGCCGATGCCTACATCATTGAGCAGCGACACGGTGAAGTTGCCGGCCACCAGTGGCACCAGCGCGAGCAGCAGCACGATGGCCGCCGTCATGAACATGCGGTTGCGCGGTGTCATTCGTCCACCTCTTCCTGCTCTTCTTCCTGATGGCGCGACAGGTACGAGCGCAGCATCAGGACGGGGATCAGAAGGCTGAACACGATCACGTCTTTCAGTGCGCCGCTCCAGAACGATGCGTAGCTTTCGACCAAGCCGACGGCGAGTGCGCCGAGGGCGGTCACCGGGTAGCTCACCAGCCCGCCGATGATCGCGGCGACGAAGGCCTTGAGGCCGATGATGAAGCCCGAGTCGTAGTACATGGTGGTCACCGGCCCGATCAGGATGCCGATGAGTCCGGCGAGCAGCGATGCGCTGCCGTACGCCATGAGGGCGGTGCGTGCCGGCCGGATGCCGACCAGCCGCGCACCGACGCGGTTCACCGCGGTCGCGCGCAGCGCCTTGCCGGCGACGGTGCGTTCGAACACCAGAAAGAACAGCCCGCTCAACACGATGGCGGAGCCGACCATCAGCAGCACCTGCCCGCTCACCACGAAGCTGTCGCCCAGCGTGAACACGCCGCTTGCCAACGGTTCGGTGCGCGAACCTTCGGGGCCGAAGAACAGCAGGCCGAGTCCCGACAGAAGGAAGTGCAGTGCGAGCGAGACGATCAGCAGCACCAGCACCGACGCATCGGCGATCGGCTGGTAAACCACGCGCGCCAGCAGCGGCGTGATCGGCACGATGAGCAGCAGCGTCGCGGCGATCTGCACCAGCGCCGGCATGCCCGGCCGTGCCGCCAGCCAGGCCAGCAGGCACGGCACGAGAGGCAGCACACCCCAAGCGAGCAACGCCTTGGGCATACGCGCCACTTCGCCACGGCGCCACAGGCTGCCGAGTTCGGTGGCGGTCGCCAGCACGGCCAGCACCGCCACCAGGCCGATGGTCGGCGGCACGCGGCCGGTCTGGAAAGCGGCGAGCGTGAGCGCCGCGAACGCGGTCACGTCGCCGAAGGGCACGAAGACCACGCGCGTGACCGAAAAGATCAGCACCAGGCCCAGGCCCGCGAGCAGGTAGACCGAGCCGTTGGCCAGCCCGTCCATCGCCAGGATGAGCGCGACGTCCCAGGTCATCGGGTCATCCTTTGCGTCTGCATCGCTCGTGCTTTGCCGAGTTCGCCGCGTCCGCTCAAGGGGCCAGCTTCCACTGGCCGTTGTCCAGCTTGACGATCACGCGAGCGCGCTCGTCCACGCCGTAGAGCGCGCCGGGCTTGAAGTTGTAGACGCCGTGCGTACCGACGATTTCCTTGCTGCTGAGAATTGCATCGCGCAGGGCTACGCGGAATTCCGGCGTGCCCGGGGCGGCCTTGGGCATGGCGCGCGCGGCAGCGTCGAGGAACACCAGCCACGCGTCGAACGAATAGGCCGAGAACGCATCGGTGGTGGGCGCGTTGTTGACCTTCTGGTACACCGCGCGGAACTCAAGCGCGATCTTCTTCGTCGGGGCGCTGTCAGGCAATTGTTCGGCCACGATCACCGGGCCGGTCGGCATCAGCGAGCCCTGCGCCGAAGCACCGGCCACCCGCACGAAGTCCGGGTTGATCAGGCCATGCTGGCCGTACACGCCGCCCTTGAAGCCGCGCTCGGCCAGCGCCAGATAGGGCAAGGCGCCCGGCGTGCCGGCGCCGCCGGTCATGACCGCGTCGGGACGCATGGCGACGATCTTCAGCACCTGCCCGGTCACCGACGAGTCGGCCCGCGCATAGCGCTCGTTGCTGAGTACTTTGATGCCGGCAGCCGGTGCGGCCTTCATCAGCGCGTCGTACACGAGGTCGCCCCAGACGTCCGAGAAGCCGATGTAGCCGACCGTCTTCACGCCGTTGCGCTTCATGCGCTCGACCACGGCATCGACCATCAGCTGGGTCGGCTGCGCCACGGTCACGGCCCACGGGTTCTCGATCGGGTCCCACGAGATCGGCGTGAGCGCGATCATCGGCGTCTTGCTGTCGCGGCCGACCTGGGCGATGGCCACGGCCGACGGCGCACCCGAGGTGCCCATCAGCACGTCGACCTTTTCTTCTTCCACCAGCTTGCGCGCATTGCGGCCTGCCGCCGTCGGGTCGGAGCCGTCGTCCAGCACGACCAGCTGGATCTTCACGCCGTTGAGTTCGCCCTTGTATGCCAGAGCGGCCTGCATGCCTTTGGCATACGGAATGCCGATCGACGAGTTGGGGCCGGAAAGCGAGGTGCTGAGTCCGACCTTGAGGTCGGCCGCCAGCGCGGTCATCGCAAAGCCGACGGCCAGTGCCGCTGTGAGCGCGCCGCGTGTCAGGGTCGGGATCAGGTGCTTCATGGTGTCACTCCTCTTGGGTTGGATTGAAAAATGGAAAGGGGATTTCAGGTGGACGTTTCGGATGCGGATGCCATGTAGCGGGACCATGCGCGGAACTGGTTGCGCATCAACAGCTCATTGGTGCCGTTGGTCGTGACGGTGCCTTGCCCGATCTCGGCCGCGTCGAAATTGCGGTGCAGGCTGACCCAGTCGTTGCCGTTGGCCGCAAGGCCGCGCTGCATGCTCTCGAACAGGTGCACGTCGTCGTGCGCGACGACAGACATCGGCGAGAAGACGAGCCGGTTGTAGGTCATCGCGCGCTGAAACAACACCTCGGGTGCGCCTGCGGCACGGAAGCTCCAGGCTTCGATCAACGTGCGATTCGCGGCCAGTGGCCGGATCACGCGGATGGCCTGCGGCGAGCCCTTGACCGACAGGCTCGGATAGAAAACCGAGTTCTGCGGCGATCGCTCCAGGATGTCGGCCGCGCGCTGTTCGCCATGCGCCGCACGCATCGCCGCTTCGTATGCCGGCAGCTGCGCATAACCCGAGTGGATGCTGAAGTTGACGCCCAGGATGCTGTGACCGTTGGCGAACACACGGCCGCCCATCTTGTCGAAGAAATCGTAGCCGGCGCCGAACGGCAGGATCTGTTCCATCGCCATCGGCTTGGGCTCGTCGGCATCATGCGTCGCCCAGACCGACTTCGCAGCCTGTGTCGCCGACTCGTGCGTCGACATCGGATGCACGGTGTCGTTGATGTTCTCCAGGTACATCTTCCAGTTGCAATGGATGATGCTGCGCAACACGCCGCCGCCGACGGTCAGTTTGCCCTCGGGGGAGCGGTCGACCATGTTGTCGATGGCCTGCTTGACGTCGCCGAAGAAGCTGTCGAAGTCGATGCCTTCGTCGGCCATTCGCACGAAGACGAAGTCGCGGTAGACCACGGTGTTCCTGACTTCGACCAGGCCCTGGCCGGATTCGCACTCGGTCAGGCGCGTGCCTTCGTAACCGCCCTTCAGCGGCATGCCGAGCGGTGCGCCATCGAGCTTGTAGGTCCAGGCGTGATACGGGCAGCGAAAGAACTTGCCGGTGTTGCCGTGTTCGTCGGTGACGAGGCGGCTGCCTTTGTGGGCGCAGCGGTTGTAGAAGACACGGACAAGGCCATCGGGTTGGCGGACCAGCATGACCGGTTTGCCAGCGAGTTCCAGGGCCCAGTAGTCACCGGTGTTCGGTACTTGACTCGTGTGGCCGGCGTAGAGCCATGTGTTCGCGAACAGCCGCTCTTGCTCCAGTGCGAACAGCTCGTCGCTCAGGTAGAGGTCGCGGTGGACACGGTCTTGTTCGACTAATGCAGCTATGGCTTGTGGGTTGTCGCGGTAGTTCGACATGTCAGGGGCTCCGGAACTGGGTGCGGGTGCATTCGTTGGCTCGTGCCGAGGCCACCGATACGGGCGCTGCGCGATCCCACCCCGTGCGCCACAGACGCACCACCAAACAACGAGAACGAGCGCCGGTCTTCATCTCAAGGAGCCAGCTTCCACTGACCCTTTTGCATCTTCACCATGACCACGCCACGCTTGTCGGAGCCGTAACGGTCGTCCGGCTTGAAGTTGTAGACGCCGTGCGTGCCGACCAGCTCCTTCGTGCTCATGATCGCGTCGCGCAATGCCGTGCGGTAAGCCGGTGTGCCCGGCTCGCCCTTGGTGCGCTTGGCTGCATCGCCGAGCAGCAGGTACGAGTCGTAGGTGTACGACGAAAAGGCGTCGTTGGGTGGCGCGCCGTTGACCTTTTGGTAGGCGGCGCGGAAGTTCATCGACACGGCACGAATCGGGTTGTCGGCGGCGATCTGGTCGGCCACCAGCACGGGGCCGCTCGGCACTTGCAGACCTTCTATGGAGGCGCCACCCACCCGCACGAAGTCGGCGTTGATGAGGCCGTGGGTGCCGTAGAGCTGACCTTTATAGCCGCGCTCTGCGAGTGCCAGGTACGGCAGCGCGCCGGGGGTGCCGGAGTTGCCGGCGAACACCGCGTCGGGGCGCAGCGCGGTGATCTTGAGGATCTGGCCGGTGACCGATGCGTCGGCGCGCGCATAGCGTTCGTTGGCGACGATCTTGATGCCGGCGGCGTCGGTGCTCGTCTTCAGCGAGTCGTAGGCCAGGTCACCGAGCGCGTCGGAAAAACCGATGTATGCAACCGTTTTCACGCCTGCCTTCTGCATGCGCTCGACCACCGCCGAGACCATCAGCGGGAAAGATTGCGACACCGTCACGGTCCAGGTGTCGGCACCACCGGCGATCGTGACCGGGGTCGGCGAGATCAGCGGCACGTTGAGTTCTTTCGCGACCGCGGCGATGGCCATGGCACCGGGCACGCCGGAGGTGCCGATGAGCACGTCGACCTTGTCTTCGACCACCAGCTTGCGCGCGTTGCGGCCGGCCGTCGTCGGGTCCGATGCATCGTCGAGCACGATGAGTTCGACCTTGTGGCCGGCCAGCATCGGACTTTCGGCGATGGCAGCGCGGATGCCTTTTTCGTACGGGATGCCGAGTGCGGACACCGGGCCGGAGAGCGAACTGATGAAGCCGATCTTGAGGTCCGCGGCCATCGCGGCGGCCGAGAGTCCCATGGCGATGCCGAGTGCGACGGCAGTGCGGGTCATGCTTTTGAACGGTGTCATGGGTGCCCTTTCAGAGGAATATGAAGTTCGAAACATTGAGGTGTCAACAATATCGGCGTGTCGTGGCGTCGAATTCGAAGCATGGATGTCAGTACGGCGCTTTCATCGGGAAAGCTGGTCCTGGTGCTTGCCGGCGAGGCCAAGGTAGGCCTCGACGACACGCGGGTCTTGCGCCAGTTCGGCGGCCGGGCCGTGCATGCTGATGGCGCCGGTTTCCAGCACATAGGCGTAGTCGGCGACCTGCAGCGCGGCACGTGCGTTCTGCTCCACCAACAGGATCGAGACACCGCGCCCACGCAGCGCCGCGATGATGCGAAAAATCTCGCGCACGATCAGCGGCGCGAGGCCGAGGCTGGGCTCGTCCAGCATCAGCAGTCGTGGTTTGGCCATGAGGGCGCGGCCGATCGCGAGCATCTGGCGCTCGCCGCCCGACAGCGTGCCGGCAAGCTGCTCACGCCGCTCCTGCAGGCGCGGGAACAGACCGTAGATTTCCGTCAGCGTTTCCGCACTGTCGCGCAGGCCACGGCGATGCCGGTCGAAAGCGCCCAGCGCGAGGTTGTCCTGCACGCTCATGTCGGCGAAGAGCTCGCGCTTTTCAGGCACCAGCGTCATGCCGGCGCGCACCATCTGCTCGACCTGCGGAGAGTGGTGCACGGTCCCGTCGAGCACGATCTCGCCGCGCGACGGCAGCACGCCCATCACGGCAGAGAGCAGCGTGGTCTTGCCGGCGCCGTTGGGGCCGATCACCGTCACGATGCGGCCGGTGCCGACCTCGATGTTGGCTTTGACCAGTGCATCGACCTTGCCGTAAGAGACGGTCAGGTCGCGCACTTGGAGCACCTTGGCTGTCATGCTTCGACCCCGCCCAGGTAAGCCTCGAGCACCGCCGGATTCTTCTGCACCTCGTCGGGCAAGCCCTCTGCGATCTTCTGGCCGAAGTCCATCACCACCACGCGATCGACCAAGCCCATCACGAAGTCCATGTCGTGCTCGACCAGCAGGATCGCCATGCCCTCCCCGCGCAGCTTGCGCAGCAAGTCGCCCAGCGCTTCCTTCTCGCGATGGCGCAGGCCGGCGGCGGGCTCGTCGAGCAACAGCAGGCTCGGGTCGCTGGCGAGTGCGCGGGCAATCTCCAGCGTGCGCTGCTGGCCCAAGGCGAGCGAACCTGCCTCGTCGAACATGTGGTCCTTCAAGCCGACGCGCTCGACTTGGTGCGCAGCCTCGGCCATCAGGCGCGCCTCTTCGATCCGGTCGAGCCGCCACGCTGCCGCCAGCACGCCGCGCTTGCCGCGCAGGTGGGCGCCGATGGCCACGTTTTCCAGCACGCTCATCTCGGTCATCAACCGCACATGCTGAAAGCTGCGGCTCAGGCCCAGCTTGGCGATGGCACGCGAGCCGCGGCCGGCGATCGACTGTCCGCGAAACATGACCTGGCCCGACGTCGGCGTGTCCACGCCCGACAGCTGGTTGAACATCGTGCTCTTGCCCGCGCCGTTGGGGCCGATGAGCGCGAGGATTTCGCCGGCATGCACCGTAAGGTCCATGGCGTCGTTGGCAATGAGTCCGCCGAAGCGACGCGTGACCGCCCTGGCCTGGAGCACGACCTCGCCACTGGGTGGCATCGGCCGGCGCGGCAGCGGCTCGGCTGTCAGCGACACGCTGCGTATGCGCCCGGCTTTCGACTTGGGCAGCAGCTTCGTCATGCAGCGTGTGACCAGGCCCCAGAGTCCCGATCGCGAACGCTGCAGCAGCAGGATCAGCAGCGCGCCGAAGACGATCATCTCGAAGTTGCCGCTGCGGCCCAGCAGGCTCGGCAAGATGTCCTGCAGCCATTGCTTCGACACGATGATGACGCCAGCTCCGAGGAACGCGCCCCACACCTGGCCGGCACCACCCACCACCGCCATGAACAGGTAGTCGATGCCGTACTGCAGGCTGAATGGCGACGGATTGACGAAGCGTTGCAGGTGCGCATACAGCCAGCCCGACGCACAAGCTTGCAGCGCGGCGATGACGAAGATCACCATGCGCGAGCGCGCCGTGTCCACGCCCATCGCCTCGGCCATGACGACACCGCCCTTGAGCGCACGAATGGCGCGGCCCTGGCGCGAGTCGAGCAGGTTTTGCGTGGTGAGCGCCGCCACCAGCACGAAGGCCCAGATGAGGTAGTACATCTGGTTGGCGCTTTCCAGCTTGACCCCGAACAGCGAGATCGGCGGGATGCCCGGCAGGCCGGTTTGTCCGCCCAGTCGATCGAAGGTGCCGAACAGGTAGTAGAGGCTCAGGCCCCATGCGATGGTGCCGAGCGGCAGGTAGTGGCCCGACAGCCGCAGTGTGAGCGCGCCCAGCACCAGCGCGACCGCCAGCGTCAGCAACAGGCCGGCGACCAGCGCGATCCACGGCGAGTGCTGGGCCCAGGTGAACAGCTCCGGCACCGGGATCACGCCGGTCGAGAGCGCAGCCGTCGTGTAGGCGCCAATACCGACGAACGCGGCCTGCCCGAAGCTGGTGAGGCCGCCGACGCCGGTCAGCAGCAAGAGACCCAACGCGACCAACCCGTAGAGGCCGATGTAGTTGAGCAGCGTGACATAGAACGGCGGCACCACCAGCGGCGCGACGACGAGCAGCAGCACGAAGATGCCGAGTCCGATGAATGAGCTTTTAGCGCTCATTCCTCGTCCTCCACGTGCTTGCTGGTGAGCGACAGCCACAGCAGCACCGGGATGATCAGCGTGAAGACGATGATCTCCTTGTAGGTGCTGGCATAGAAGGCCGAGAAAGCTTCGATCAGCCCGACGACCACCGCACCGATGGCCGCGATCGGATAGCTCACGAGCCCGCCGATGATCGAGCCGATGAAGCCCTTCAGGCTGATGATGAAACCCGAGTCGTAGTAGATGGTGGTCATCGGCGCGATGAGTACGCCCGACATCGCGCCGATCAGCGCGGCCAGGGAAAAAGTGGCCTTGCCGGCGAACACCGGCGAGATGCCCATGAGCCGTGCGCCCATGCGGTTCATCGCCGCGGCCCGCAGCGCCTTGCCGTACAAGGTGCGGCCGAACATCAGGTAGAGCGCGCCGATCAGCAGCAACGCCACCGCGATCACGCACAGCGTCTGCGCCTTGATTCGGACGCCGCCGACCTCGATGATCGCGTCGACAAGTGGCGTGGTGCTCGCACCGCCAGGCCCGAAGACCAGCAGGCCGACGCCCACCATCGACACATGCAGCGCGATCGACACGATCAGCAGCACCAGTGCCGGCGCATCGGCGATCGGCTGAAACACCAGCCGGTACAACAACGGACCGAGCGGCACCAGCAAGGCCAGGGTCAACGCAATCTGCAGCGGCATCGCCATCGTGGCGAGCGGCAGCTTGTAGACCGCCAGCAGCATCAGCAACGGATAGAGCAGCTTGCCCGCGAACATCCAGCGCAGCGGCACGGCGCGCTCGCTGCGCATCAGCAGCAGCGCCACGTCGACCGCGGCCGAAGCCGCGAACAGCAGCGTCACCAGCCACGCCACTGCGCTGGGCTGGCCAGCCTGAATGGCCGCCATCGTCAACGCTCCATAGGCGACGAACTCGCCTTGCGGAATCAGAAGCACGCGCGTCACGGTAAAGACCAGCACGATCGACAAGGCCAGCAGCGCATAGATGGCGCCGTTGGTGATGCCGTCCTGGCCCAGGAGAACTGCAATCTGGAGATTCATGCGGTGACGCGCTTCGCTCTTTCTTCGTCTGCGCTGCTTACTTCAGCAGCTTCCAGTTGCCATCCTTGACAGTGATCAGCTCGCGGCCGCGATCGTCGAAGCCGCTGTGATCGGCCGCCGTCATCGTGTACACGCCCTGCGTCGCGACCAGCTCCTTGGTCTGCTCCAGCGCGTCGCGCAGTGCGGCACGGAACTCCTTGGTGCCGGGCTTGGCTTTCTGCGCAGCGATAGGTATCGCCTTTTGCAGCAGCAGGCCGGCGTCGTAGACGTTGGCGCCAAAGGTGGCGGGCTTGCTGCCGTTGAGCTTTTCGTAGGCCGCGATGTAGTCGATGGCCATCTTCTTGGACGGGTTGCTGTCGGCGATCTCGGGCAGCACCAGCATCAGGCTGGCGGCCAGGATCGTGCCTTCGACCTTCTTGCCGCCGAGGCGCAAGAAGTCGGGCAGCGCAGCGCCGTGCGTCTGGAAGATCTGGCCCTTGTAGCCCTGGTCGAACAGCGTGGTCTGCGGCAGCACCGTCGGGCCACCGGCGGCGGCGATCAGCACCGCATCCGGGGCAGCGGCGAGCACCTTCAGGCTTTGCGCGGTGACGGAGGTGTCGGTGCGCAGGAAGCGTTCGGTCGCGACGATCTTGATGTCGTTCTTGGCAGCGAGTTCGCCCACCACCTTGACCCAGTTCTCGCCGTACGGGTCGTTGAGCGCGATGACGCCGAGCGTCTTGATTTTCATCTTGACCATCTGGCCGACCAGCGCCTTGGCGATGATGTCGTCGTTCTGCGTAGTCTTGAAGACCCACTTCTTCGGCTCGGTCATCGGCAACACGACCGCCGCCGTACCGACCAGCGCCAGCATCGGCACGCCGGCGTCGGCGATGAACTGGATCACGCCCATCGCGTTGGGCGAACCGCTCGGGCCGATGAGCGCGTCGATGTTCGACTCGCTGATGAGCTTCTTGATCTCGGTCACCGAATTGGTGGAGTCGCTGGCGTCGTCACGCGAGATGTACTCGACGGTGAGGTCACCGATCTTGGTCGGCAGCAGCGGCACCGTGTTCTTTTGAGAAATACCGACCAGCGCGGTCGGTCCGGTCGAAGATGTCACGACGCCGATCTTCACCTGCGCCAGCACTGGCGCCGCGAACGTTGCGATGGCCGCGAAGATGGCGAGCGCCGTCAGGGACTTGTGTGACTTGAGAGGTTTGCTGGGCATGGAAAAGAACTCCAGGTTGAGAAGAAACTGAACAGAGCAAGAAACGGTGCAACGCGCGTTGCTCGAAAGAAAAGTCGAAGTCGAAGGCACGGTAAATGTCTCTGTAGACATCACAAGGCAAGGCTGCCGACACTGGTGCCGCCGCAAACGTACAGCACCTGGCCGGTGACGAATCCATTGGCCGGGTCGACGAAGAAACTCACGGCCCGCGCGACGTCGGCCGACTCGCCCAACCGCTTGACAGGCACCGACGCGGCCAGTGCGCGCTCCTTGTCGCTGCCCTCTTCCACCACGTCGTAGAACATGTCGGTGCGAATCGGGCCCGGCGCCACCACGTTCACCGTGATGCCGTCGGCCGCGAGTTCGAGCGCCCAAGTGCGCGCCATGCCCAGCATGCCGGCCTTGGTCGCCGAATACGCAGTGCGGGTCGCGAGGCCGACCGCGGCGCGCGACGACATCAGGACGACGCGGCCGAAGTGCTGTGCGCGCATGCGTGGCAATGCGGCCTGCAGCAGCTGGATGGCACAACCGAGGTGCAATTCAGTCAGGGCATCCAGATCGGAGAGGTCGACGTCCGCGAGCAAGGCGGGGCGAATCACGCCCGCGTTGTGGACCACCGTATCGACCTCGAAGCGGCGCACCAATTCGGCCGCGGCCTCGGCGGTTGCAGCCCTGTCGCCCAAGTCGACCTCGATGCTGTGCATGCGCGGATGGTCGATGCTCGCCTTGCGGCGAGACAGCGACACGACCTCGTAGCCCTTGCCCAGCAGGTCTTCGCAGATCGCCTGGCCGATGCCGGCGCTGCCGCCGGTGACTGCGGCGACCTTGCGCGGCGCTGCGCTCACGAGCCAACCCCAATCAAGGCGAGCACGCGCAGCGGACTGCCGCTGCCCTTCTCGATCTTGAGCGGCGGACAGATCAGCACCGCGCCGGCAGGCGGCAACAGGTCGAGGTTGCAAAGGCACTGCAGACCGTAGCGCCCGGCTCCGTGCATGTAGTAGTGGCACGGGTACGGTGGACGCAAGTGGTAGCCCTGCCCGGCATCGGTGCCGATGGCTTCCGAGCCGAAGCCCAGCACGTCGCGCTGCTCCACGAGGAAGCGCACGGCTTCGGTGCTCGGGCCGGGTGTGTGCTGGCCGGTTTCGTCGAAGTTCTGGTAGGCCTCGGGGTCGGCCCGCTTGGACCAGTCGGTGCGCATCAGCACCCACGCGCCCTTTGGAATGCGGCCGTGTGCGGCTTCGTAGCGCTCGATGTCGGCGACGCTCAACAGGTAGTCGTCGTTCGACTGCACGTCGGTCGAGCAGTCGATCACGCAGGCGGGTGCAACGAAGTTCTGCACCGGAATCGTGTCGACCGAGTTGTTGGGCAGGTCGCGCCCGGAGATCCAGTGGATCGGTGCATCGAAGTGCGTGCCGGTGTGCTCGCCGCAAGAAAAGTTGTTCCAGTACCAGGCCGGGCCGCGCTCGTCGTACTTGGACACTTCCTCGATGCGAAAGGGCCAGCACTGGCCCATTTCGGGCGGCAGCGCGATCTGCGGAAACTCGGGTGTGAGCGTCTGCGTGAGGTCGATCACGCGGATACGGCCGGTGCTCATCGCGCTCACCAGGCTGCCGAGAATTTCGACGGCGGACATCAGTTCGGTCGTGCTTGTCATGTTGGCTCTGCTCCTGCTTTCAGCTGCCGCCCGCGGCCAGCTCGCGCTCGAGGATCTTGGGGTTGTCGCGCCAGCGTTCGAGCCACTCTTGCGCGACGTCGCCGGGGTAAATGTCTTCCACACCATCGCGCAGCGCTTTCACGATGGCGTTGGCCAGCGTGTCGGGGGCCAGCTTGGGTGCGGGCATCTGCTGGTTCCAGTCGTCGTCGATCGGACCGGGGAACACGTTGATCACGCGAATGCCGGCCGGCCGCATTTCGGCGCGCAGGCACTGCGACAGAGACAGGGCCGCCGCCTTCGAAGCGCTGAAGGTGCCGTGCGGCGGAAAGTTGCTGAGCGCATAGACCGACAGCAGGTTGACCCACGCGGTCGCACCGGTCTGCCCGTCGGCCGCGCGCCCCTTGAGCGCCGGGCCGAACTCCTGCGCCAGCCGCAGCAGGCCGAAGTAGTTGATGTCCATCTCGGCCTTGGCCGCGTCGGTACCGCGGCGTGCACCGATGCCGAAGGCGCGATGCACCTCGGCGTTATTGATCACGATGTCGACCTTGCCGCCGATCTCTGCGGCCAGCTCGGTCACGGCACGGCCGTTGGTCAGGTCGAGCGGCACCAGCGTGACTTGCGGCAGCGCGGAGATGTCGTCCAGCCCGCCCAGCTTCTTCCACGGCTCGGCATGACCGACCCAGACGACGTCGGCACCGGCCTTGACCAGCGCGCGCACCAGCGCCTGGCCGACTTCGGTCTTGCCGTCGGTCACCAGCACCTTGCGGAATTTGGGGTCGCTGGTCATTTCTCGCAGCATCTTGTCGTCGGCCATATGAGCACTTCCTTCGTTCGGAAAACCAATGAGCACGGCCTGCCCCGCGCGGTCGAGTCGGGCGCCCACGCGCACGCGGGTCGAGGCTTTGTCCCTGTCGCCGCTCTCGCCAACTTCTGCGACTTCACCGTGCAGGTGAACCATCAGCGTCGGACCGGCATCGAGATGCACCAGGCCCAGCCGCCAGGGCAGCCGCTCGCGGAAGTACAGGTCGTTGCTGTGGTGCAGCGTGGTGGTGGCGAGCAGCGCGCCTTCCCCGCTTTGTTCGCGCCAGCGCAGGCTGACCGACAGGCACTTGTGGCAGACCTCGCGCGGCGGGTATTGCACCGTGCCGCAGTCGTCGCAGACCTGCAGTTCGAACCGGCCCTCTGCGGCAGCGGCCGTGATGCCGAGCGCGACGCGGCCGCGTGCCCACGGCGGCAGGTTCATCTGCCGAGTGCGTAGCACCGGGTTCTTGCGCGGCGGGTGGATGAAGGGCATCGTCATGAGCGGCCTTCCCCACGCCCGAGGATCACGGCACCGGTGCACAGGCACCGGTCGTAGGTGACCATGCCGAAACCCGCCACCAGGCCCCACTGCGCATCGGACACGGCGCGGTCGCCCGCGTCGCCGGTGAGCTGGCGAATCGCCTCTGTCATGCCGAGAAACCCGCCCGCCGCACCGGCCTGGCCAGCCGACAGTTGCCCGCCGCTGGTGTTGTTGGGAAAGCTGCCGTCGTGCGTCATCGTGTTCGCGCGCGTGAAGGCAGGGCCCTCGCCCTTCTCGCAAAACCCGAGGTCCTCAAACTGCATCATCACGATCACCGGGTAGTCGTCGTAGGTCTGCACGAAGTCGATGTCCGATGGTTTCACCGCGGCCTGCGCATAGAGATCGTCGCGGTCCATGCGCCAGCCGCCGCGCACCATGATCGGATCGTCGGCATACGCGTTGTGACGCTCGATGGCGCCGTGCACCAGCGCGTGCGGCAGGCCGAGGTCGCGTGCCCGCTCCTCGCTCATGACGAGGAATGCTTCGCCGCCGGCACAGGGCATGACGCAGTCGAACAGATGGATCGGGTCGGAGATCGGGCGCGCCGCCATGTAAGCCTCGAGCGTGAGCGGCTTCTTGAACATCGCATGCGGGTTCTTCAGCGCGTTGGTTCGCTGGTCGACGGCGATGCGGCCGAAGTCTTCGCGCGTGGCGCCGAAGGTGCGCATGTAGTTGGCGGTGATGAAGGCGAACACCGAGTTGGGGCCGCCCGCGCCATACGGATAGGTCGCGTCGCGCGAGAAGTTGCTGAAGGCGCCGAGGGTCTGGCGGAAGGAATCGACATGGTTGGTGTCGCCGGCCACGCAGGCCACGATGTCGGCATCGCCGGACTGCACGGCTCGGGCGGCGCGACGCAGGCACATCACGCCGGATGCGCCGCCTGTTGGCACGTGGTCGAGCCAACGCGGCGAGAGGCCGAGGTGCTGGGTGAGGCCGACAGCGGTGTCCGGCGCCAATGAAAAACTGCTGACGCAGAAACCGTCGATCTGTTGTTTCTTGATGCCACTGGACTGGACCAATGCATCGACTGCGCGGCCCAGGAACCAGTGGGCGGTGCGGGTGGAGTAGCGCTCGTAGGGGACCGTGACGGGGACGGCCACGGCTACGCCTTCGTAGGACTGACGGCGTTTTTTTGTTATTGCCATTTCAGTGGGTCCGGGCTCGGGTGCGTTCGTTGGCTCGTGCCGAGGCCACTGGGTAGTCCCCTCCGCTCATGTCCCCCGGCTTCGCCTCCTCCTTTACTTCGCTGCGGGGACCACCCAGCGCCCTCGGCACGGGTGAGGCTGTGTAGTGCCGCCTCAGTACAACGACGCAGCGAATAAACGAATGCATGTTCATTCAGCCCTGCCGCTTCTTCATCGAACGTGTATCGATGCAGTTCGCTTGAGACGGCAAGGTCAGAGCCAAAGCCCGCAGTTCCCCACGCTGAATCTTCTGTGACGGCGTGAGTGGCAAGGTGTCGATGAAGGCGATGTAGCCCGGTGCCTTGTAGTACGCGAGTTGGGCCAAGGCATGGTCGACGATGCTCGCGGCAATCTGTTGTTTGGCGGTCTGGTCGGCGTCTTGTCGCAACACGATGCAGGCGAGCACTTCGTCTCCGCGTACGGCGTCGGGGGTCGCTGCGACGGCGGAGGATTTGACGGCGGGGTGCTGGTTGAGCACGCTCTCGACCTCGACGGCCGAGATGTTCTCGCCGCTGCGACGGATCACGTTCTTCTTGCGGTCGACGAAGAAGAAGTTGCCTTCTGCATCGCGCCGAACCAGGTCGCCGGTGTGAAACCAGCCGTCGGCCCATGCTTCATTGGTGGCTGCTTCGTCCTTCAGGTAGCCGGCGAAGAAAGCGCGGTGCGGATCGGCGCCGGTCGAGCGGACAAGCAGTTCGCCTGGGGTGCCGACCGCGGCGTCGTTGCCCTGGTCGTCCACGAGCTTGATTTCGACGAACGACTCTTGTCGGCCGAAGCAGCTTTCGCCGACGAGTCGCGGCTCGCGGTGGGCCATGATGCAGGCGGCGACGCCGGTCTCGGTCATGGCCCATGCCTCGACCAGCGGGAAGCCGAAGCGCACTTCGAACGGTGCGTGGTTCTTGCGGTCGACACCGGCGCCAAAACCCCAACGGATCGCGTGGTCACGGTCGGCGGGCGATGGCGGCGCCGACAGCAGCATCGCGGGCATCACGCCGAGGTAATGGACGATGGTCGCACCACTCTCGCATGCGCTTTGAAGCCAGCTTTTTGGATGGAAGCGGTCGAGTTGCACCAGGCAACCGCCTGCGACCAGCACCACCATCGTGGAGCAGGCCATCGCGTTCATGTGCGTCAGCGGCAGCGGCGTCATCACGCGTTCGGTGTCGCGGCGCACGCTGCAGACGCCGTCGAGCGCGGCGTACCACTCGCCCGCATTCACGAAGTAGGCGTTGCTCAGGATGCAGCCCTTGGGGCGACCGGTGGTGCCCGAGGTGTAGAGCAGCGCGCACTCGGTGTCGGCGCCGATCGGCTCGGCAACACGCGGTGCGGCGGTTTTGGCGGTGGGCATCCCGTCGTCGGGGCCCATCGTCTCGAAGGCCACGTCGGCCAGTGCGGCGGCGGCCTGCAGGTCTGCGGCACGTTCGGGCAGCGTGACGGCGAGGCCGATCTCGCTGTGGCCGATCAGGTAGCTCAGCTCGGCCGAGCGCATGTCGGCGTTGATGGGCACCACGCTCGCACCCAAGGCATTGAGCGCGAACCAATGGAACAGGAAGGCGGGTCGGTTCTCCAGCAGCAAGCCGATGCGATGACCGTGGCCGTAGCCGGCTGCGGCATAGGCCGTACGCAGACGCTCGACTTCTGCGGCGGCTTTGCCCCATGTGATCGCACCGGCCTCGATGCCATAGGCCTCTGCTGTGACCGACTCGGTGAACAGGAACGCCGCACCGGGCGTGCGTGCCGCCGTCGCCGAAAAAACATCGTGAACCGTGCTAGTCATAGCTTGCTCGTCACACCGTGCTCATATGAAGAGCTGCACCGCCGGCAATGCCGCGTCGCAGTTGAGCAGGTTGACGCGCTTCTGCGTGATGCGCAAGGCGCCTTCGTGCACGGTCAGATGATGAAAGAAGGTGCCGACGTAGAACTGAAGCTCGTCCCCCTGCGACTCGGTGTAGTGGAACGCGGTGCGCACCACGAAGCGACCGGCTTCTGGATCGAACTGCTCGACCACCGGCACCTGAAGCAAGTGATGGCAGCGGCTGCGCGGCTGTTGCGAGAACGCGCGCGGACTCTTGAGGCGCTCGATCCTCAGGTCGCGCAACAGCTTGTCTTCGTACATGTGCGAGGTGTGGTTGATGCCGTCTTCCTGGTCGGGCACCAGTGGCACCCAGTAGAACGCGTCGTCGGTGAAGAGCGCGTTCCACTCTTCGTAGCAACGCGTGTCGAGCAGATGCGCTTCGTTCACGACGAAGTCGATCAGGTCCTGGCGAGTGATTTCAGTCTCGTTGGCCATTACATGGTCTCCGTCATACGTTCTACCCAGCTTCTGTACTGGTTGCGCATCGGCAATTCACTCGTGCCACCCGTGGTGATCTCGCCGCCCTTCAACTCCGACGCGTCGTAGCCGCGATGCAGGCTGACCCACTCGTTGCCACTGGCATGCAGGCCGGCTTGCATCCCGCGATAGGCCTGAAGGTCGTCATGCCCGACGACGGAAAACGGCGAGTTGATGAGGCGGTTGTACATCGTGGTGCGTTGCAGCAGCTCGGCCGGCGCACCTTTGAGGCGAAAGGTCCAACTTTCCACCAGCGTCTTGTCGACGGCGATCGGCTTGATCACCCGTATCGACTGGATCGCGCCCTTGATCGTGAGGTTCGGGTAGTACACGGTGTTGTGCCGCGCCATGCCGAGGATCTGCGCGGTCTTTTCTGCGCCGTAGCGCGCCTTCATCGCATCGTCGTACTCGGAAATCGCCGCGTACTTGCTGTGGATACTGAAGTGCACGCCCGTGAAGCTGTGGCCGTTGTCATAGGTGCGGATACCCATGTCGTCGAAGAACTTGTAGTCCGACATGAAGGGCACGAATTGCTCGACGGCCATGGGCTTGGGCGCGTCGGCAGGCTGGTTGGCCCACATGCGCTTGGCGGTGCCGGCCGAAGACTCGTGCGCGACCATCGGATGCATCGTGTCGTTGAGGTTCTCGACGAACATCTTCCAGTTGCACTGGTGCATGAAGCGCAGGCACCCGCCCGCTATTTCCAGCTCACCTTCGGGCGAGCGGTCGGCCATGTTGTCGATGGAACTCAGCGAGTCGCCGAAGTATTCGTCGAAGTCCGGCCCGGCATCGTTGATCTTCACGAAGATGAAGCCGCGATGCGTGCGTACATGCTTCAGCGTGGTGAGGCCCCTGGCCGATTCGCACTCGTGCAGGGCCGTATTTTCATAACCGGCCTTCAGCGGGATGGCGAGCAAGGCGCCGTCTGTCTTGAAGGTCCAGGCGTGGTACGGGCAGCGGAAGAACTTGCCGGTGTTGCCGCACGACGCGCTCACCAGTCGCGAGCCTTTGTGGGCGCAGCGGTTCATCATGGCGCGCACGCTGCCGTCGGTGTGGCGCACGACGATCAACGGCCGGCCGGCGATTTCGTTGGTGATCCAGTCGCCCGACTTGAGCAACTGGCTCTCGTGGCCCACGTAGTTCCAGGTGTTGGCGAAAAAGTGCTCCTGCTCCAGTTCGAACAATTCCTGGCTGGTGTAGAGGTCGCGATGCACCTGGTCGTTGCGCACCAGCGCGCGGATGGCGTCGGGGTTGTCGCGGTACGAGGTCGCGTGTCGTGTTGAAGTCTGCATGGCTCGCATCACTCCTTCAAAGATCGATCACCAGGCGCGCACCCTTGGCGCGCGAGATGCACATCTGCATGACATCTCCCTGCGCCTTCTCGCGGGCGGTCAGCACGTAGTCGCGATGGTCGATTTCCCCTTCGATCACCTGCACGACGCACACGCCGCATTCGCCGCGCTTGCAGTCGAACATCGGGTCGCAGCCGTTGTCGATCAGGCAGTCGAGCAATGTCTGATCGGCCGCCACGGTGAAGCGCTGGCCTGATTGCGCGAGTTCCACTTCGAAGGGTTGATCCCCCTCCTCCATCACGGTTTCGGTGAAGAGCTCGAAATGCACACGGTCGTGTTCCCAGCCGCGCGCCTGCGTATGGGCGAGCACGGCGTCGAGCATCACCTTGGGGCCGCAAACGTAGAGACGATCGCCGGTCGGCACGTCGTTCAGCAGCGCCTCGATGTCCAGCGGCGTACCGGCTTCGGCGTCGGCATGCACATGCAGGCCGTCGCCCAGAAGCGCTTGCAGCTCAGGCAGGAAGGCCATGTGGTCGCGGCTGCGGCCGGCGTAGTGCATTCGAACTTCTGCGCCCTCGGCCCGGCGGCGCGCGGCCATGGTCGCGAGCGGTGTCACACCGATGCCGCCGGCCACCAGCACCGAACCGCCCGGACCGGTGTGCAGCGGAAAGTCATTCTTCGGTGCTTCGATGGCGAGCGTGTCGCCCTGTTTCAGTCGCTCGTGCATGAAGCGCGAGCCGCCGCGGCCATCGGCCTCCTTGCGTACGGCGAT
Source organism: Variovorax sp. LG9.2 (assembly GCF_035018885.1). Taxonomy (NCBI): domain Bacteria; kingdom Pseudomonadati; phylum Pseudomonadota; class Betaproteobacteria; order Burkholderiales; family Comamonadaceae; genus Variovorax; species Variovorax sp. LG9.2. Next base: position 244,544 of record NZ_JASJXB010000005.1, read on the forward strand.
CACGTACTCCGCCGGGGCCACGGTAGCGTTGCGCTCGGTCGCGAAGTTGATGAGCGAGTAGTGGCGCCAGTCGGTCTTGCCGTCGGGCAACGACACCTGCACGCGGATGTGTGCGCCGGCAGCGAAGCCGGGCAATGCCCTGCCGTCGTCGCGCCGCAAACGCAGCAGCCGGATCAGCGGATTGAGTTCGCGCGCTTCGGCAACGCGAAGCTGGAGCGTGGCGGTGGGTACGGCCGAAGTGGTCATGTGGTGTCTCTTCAGCCTAGCGCATGCCGCATCAGCGCCGCCTGCAGCTTGTGGCCATGTTCGTCTGCGAGCGCCGCATCGCGCAGCTCGCGCAAGGTCGCAGGCGCCAGCATCGCACCCGCACGCTCGACCGAGCGCATCAAGGTGTCGTAGTTGCGGACGCCGCGTTCATGCGTATCGCTGTAGCCCTTGACCAGTCGCTGGCACTGGGCAATTTCGACAGCCAGTTCCGGATTCCGCTGCGCAGTAGTGGCAATGCGTTGCAGCCACTCATCGATGCGCCGGTTTTCCTCGGCGTAGCGCATGGTCGAGCGGCGCCAGCGCTTCATGCCGGCCACGGTGCGCAGCATCAGGTAGCCGTGCAGCGAGCTGGTCTGGATCACTCGGCCATGCTGCGTGAAGCGCTCGACCAACTTCTTCGGCATCGTGGAGGCCATGAGCCAGCGACCGAGGCCGCCGGGCAGCGTCTCGCAGATTTCCTGCATGCGCGGATGCATGTACTCGTTGATCGTCATTACCTGGTCTACCTGCACGCGCACCTCGCCACGCACCCGATCGAAACGCGTGGCGCGGGTCTTCAAGGCAGCGACGCGGGCTGTGTCTTCGTAAGACATCCACAGCGCCAAATGGCGAGCGGTCTCGCGCAGCAGTCGTTGCCCGTCGCTTGCGGGCAGCGCAGCGATGGATGCCATCCGGTCGAGGTACAAGCCGGCGTAGTTCAAGTCCTGGTAGTCGATGGAGCGGCGCACCCCTTCGAGCAGGAGGTCGTGCGCCGCCGCGGGGAAGTCGCGCTGCACGCGTTCGAGCAGTGCACGCACGGCCGGATGCCGCGGCTGCGGGACGGGCGTGGGAACGACGGCCTCAACAGGCGCTTCGCCATCGTCGCCCGCCTGCGCACGGGTAAAAGCAGCGCCAAAGGCCTTGAGACTCGGCTTCACGCCGACGCCGCCGCGCTCGATGGTCGATTCGAACTGCGCGCGACTGAAGGGCAGCACGCCCGACCCCGCCAGCGCGCCGAAGAGCACGGCACTGATGACGCTGCCCGACGCTTCTGCCGCCTGGGCCATGTCGAACCGGATGAAGCGCATCGCGGCCTTTGCCGTGTGCGCCAACAACTGTGCACTGTCGACCCGGCCATCACCGAGCGCGCTCTTTTCGGCGATGGAATAGACGCGGTGCGTGGATGCGATGAGCGTGGTGCGGTCGTTGGTGACGAGGCCGCGCTGCACCGCACGCCCGGCTTCCATCAATTCCGACGCCAGCACCACATCGACATCGCCCGGCAGCGGCATCAGCGCCAGCACAGGCCGGCCGCCATCCGCTTCGGCTTGCGCGATCGGGTAGAGCTCGACGTAATAGATGGTGGCGCCGGTGCGCTGCGCCACGCCCGGCACCGAGGTGGTCTGCGCGACGTAGCCGTTGGCCTCGCCCATGTCGACGATCCAGTCGGCCAGCACGCCGCCGCCTTCGCCGCCCATGGCCAATATCGCGATCTTTATTGGTTGAGTCATCGCTTAGAACGCATACGCTTCACGGCGCTTGGCTTCACCGCGTTGCAGCCAGCCGATCACACCGGCACGCACGCGTTCGCGCATGCGGTCCCAGCGGTTCGGGTTGCTGATCACTTGTGCCTTGTAGAACGATGGGCACAGCACGGCGGCATGCGACACCTCGCCGCACACGCCGCAGCCGACGCAGGTGTCGAGCACGGTCGCGACCGGGTCGGTGCGCAACGGATCGGGATTCGGCTTGATCGACAGCGACGGGCAGCCCGACAGGCGAATGCACGAGTGGTCGCCGGTGCAGGTGTCCGAATCCACGCCGAACTTGTCGCGCACCATGCGCTTGCCATCGGCTATCGCCTTGCGCACCAGCGGCTTTTCGCGGCGCTGCTTGTTGAGCATGCACTCCGACTGCGCGATCAAGACCTTCGGGCCTTTCGTCGTGGTGGTGAGCGCATCTTTGAGTGCATCGCGCATGCCGGCGACGTCGTAGGTGCGGCGCAGCGTCTTGACCCACTCGACGCCGACGCCGCGCACCGCACGCTCGATCTCATGGCCGGTGCTGCGCGTCTTGTTGACGGCGTGCGACGAGAGGATGTCCTGCCCGCCGGTCGCAGAGGTGTAGTTGTTGTCGACGATGACGGTCAGGTTGTCGCTCTTGTTGAAGACCGCATTAGCGATCCCGCTGGTGAGGCCGTTGTGCCAGAAACCGCCGTCGCCCATCATCGAAATGGCGCGCTTGCCGGCCGGTGCATTCAGCGCCGACGCGCCCGCGCCTCCCAGGCCGTAGCCCATCGTGGTGTTGCCGATGTTGAAGGGCGGCAGGATCGAGAAGAGATGGCAGCCGATGTCCGCGCTGACATGGTGCGCGCCGAGTTCGCGCTCGACCAGCTTCATCGCGCTGAAGATCGGGCGCTCGGGGCAGCCGGTGCAAAAGCCCGGTGGCCGCGCATGCACCACGTCGCCCAGTGCGCTGGATGGCGACGCCGGCTCGGGGGCGTTGTCGACGCCGATCTCCGCGACTTCCATCAACGGAATGATCTTGCGTGCCTGGACTGGTGCCAGCAATGGCGCCAGCCGTTCGTAGCGTTCGCAGAAACTGCGGGCGCCTTTCAGCAATTCGGAAGAGGTGTATTCGCCTGCCACCGGCAACATGTCCTTGCCGTGCAGCGCCGTGGTCGAGCCGGCGTGGCGCAGGATGGTCGCGAGGTTCTGCTCGACGAAGTTGGGCTGGCCCTCCTCCACGATCAGCACCGCGCGCTTGCCTTCGCAAAAGCGGATGACCTCGCTCTCGATTACCGGATAGGCCACGTTCATCACGTAGAGCGGCACCCGCGTGTTGCCATAGACATCGGCCAGGCCGAGTCGTTCGAGCGCGCGGAGCAGCGTGTTGTAGCTGCCACCCTGCACGATGATGCCGATGTCGTCGGCGTCTTCCGAGAAGAACTCGTTGAGCTCGCGCTCTTCGATGAAGCGGACCGCGGCGGGCCAACGCTCCTTGATCTTTTCCTGCTCGTGCAGGAAGCTCGCGGGCGGCAATACGATGCGGCTGACGTCGCGCTGCGGATTCTCCAGCGCGTCTTTCAGCGTGAACTTGGCGCGCTTGTTGTCGCCCGCGATGAAGTGGCCGTGCACATGGCAGGCACGGATGCGCAACTGCAGCATCACCGGCGTGTTGCTGGCTTCTGAAAGGTCGAAGCCTTGCTTCACCGCGTCGACGATGCTCGGCAGGTTGGGTCGCGGATCGAGCAGCCATATCTGCGACTTCATGGCAAAGGCGTGGCTACGCTCCTGCATGATCGACGAGCCTTCGCCGTAGTCCTCGCCCACGATGATCAAAGCCCCGCCGGTGACGCCACCGGAAGCGAGATTGGCCAGCGCATCGGAGGCCACGTTGGTGCCCACGGTGGCCTTGAAAGTGACCGCGCCGCGCAGCGGGTAGTTGACCGATGCAGCCAGCGTGGCGGCTGCCGTGGCCTCGCTCGCGCTGTTCTCGAAGCGGATGCCGTGTTCGGTCAGGATGTCCTGCGCATCGGCGAGCACGTCCATCAGGTGCGAGATCGGCGCGCCCTGGTAGCCGGCCACATAAGAAACCCCGGATTCGAGCAACGCCTTGGTGACGGCCAGAATGCCTTCACCGCGGAACACGTCTCCGCCGGAAAGCCTCAGCTTCTTGACTTCTTCGACGAATGAACGCTCAGCCATCGTGGTGCTTTCTTCTTGTCGGTCGTGGGAGGATGCGTTTCGCTTGCCACATCACACTTTCTATAATGTTGACAAATGAATGTATCCACAATCATGAATAACCCTGTGCACGCAAGCAGCATGCCTACGGTGACTGTGGGTCGCTCTTATGGCTAAGGCGGTCGAGCACACCACCGGACCGCATCGCTTCGTCGACGACTATTTGCCGGCATTGCTCGCGCAGGCCACCCAGCTCATTTCGTCGGAGTTCCACGAAGTGGCGCGGCAGCAGGGATTTTCCATTTCCGAGTGGCGTGTGATGGCATCGCTCGCGGGCAGCGAACCGATCAGCATCGGCCAACTCGCGCAAGTGACCGTGACCAAGCAGCCGACGGTGACGCGTTTGCTGGACCGGATGGAATCGCGCGGACAGGTCGAGCGACTGCCCCATGAGAGTGATCGCCGCATCACGCTGGTGCGCATCACGAAGAAGGGGCTGAAGGCGGTCGAGCACCTGATGGAACTGGCACGTGATCACGAGCGGCGCGTGCTCCAACCCTTCGGCCTGCGGCGTGCCGAAGAACTGAAGCACACCTTGCGGCAGATGATCGACCAGCACGTGCATGTGCCGGTCGAGCCGACCGAAGAAGACTAGCGACCGAGGTCAGGGACTGCTAGGCAACGAGCACCGCGCGGCCACGATGGCCGCGCTGCGCAATCCAGTCGAGCGCCAATGCTGCATCGGCCAATGCGAAGGGCCGCACTTCAAGCTGCAGACGGCCATCGGCCAGACGTGCCAACAGCTCCGGCACCATGGCACGACCAGCCGCTTCGCGCCGGAACATGTTGAGCGGCAACAGCGCCACATCGCGCTGCAGGAAGTGCGCGATGTCGAGCGCCAGCGTCGGGCCCGCGGTGTAGCCGATCAGCACCGCGCGGCCACCGGGGCGCACGCAGGGCAAGACCGACGACAGCACACTCCCGCCGACGGTGTCGACCAGCAGGTCCGCGCTAGCGGGCGGAGGCGCATCGGCAAGCGGGTCGACCGCCGTTGCATCGCAGCCGGCGTCGCATGCCAGTTGCATGACGAGCGAGCCCACCGCGCCGCTCGCGCCGGTCACCAGCACCTGCTCGCCAGGCTGCAGCTTCGCGACTTCGTGCAGCGCGACCCATGCCGAGGTGGTCGGTGAAAAGAAAGCCGAGCCGAGCGCCATCGTTATCGCATCGGGCAAGAGGCCCAGCGCTTCGTCGGGGGCGTCGATCTGCTCGCACCAGGTGCCGTCGAACAGCGTGCCCAGGCCGCTGCCGCGCAACCACACACGCTGCCCGGCCGCGTAACGCTCGCTCGCGACGACGATGCCGGCGGCCTCCACGCCCGGCGTGTACGGGAACGGCGGATGCCGCAGAAAGCTGCCGCGCCACACGGTGCGGTCGATGTGGCCCACAGTGGCCGCCTGCATGCGCACGATGCTGCGGCCCGGTCGTGGCACAGGATCGGCTACGTCTTCCAGCACCGGCACTGCGTCGAAGCCATGGATGCGAACGGCCTTCATGAGCGCGTCTCTTCGGCCGCTGCGCGCCAGAGTCCGGCGTGCCGCAACTCGCCGAGCGTGCGAGCCAGCACGTCGCGCCGGTAGGCGGCGACATCGCGGCCCCGATAGTCGTAGAAGCCGCTGCCGGTCTTCAGGCCGAGCCGCCCTTCCTCGACCATGCGATCGACGATGGCCGGCGCGGTGTACCGCTCCTTGCTCAGCGATGCCGACATCTCGCGGCTCGCGTGATGCAGGATGTCGCAGCCGCCGAAGTCGATGAACTCGACCACGCCGATCGCGGCGAAGCGCAGGCCCAGGCCATAGCGCGTCGCCTTGTCGATCTCTTCGGCGGTGGCGGCGCCCTCCTCGATCATGCGGGCTGCCTCGTTCATCACCAGCGCCTGCAACCGCGGCACGATGTAGCCCGGCGATGCGCCGCACACGACGGGCAGCTTGCCGATCTCTTCCATCAAGGACTTGGTGCGCGCCAGCACCGCGGCATCGGTGCCCGGATGGCAACTGAGTTCGACGACCGGGATCACGTACGCCGGATTGAGCCAGTGCATGTTGAGGAAACGCTCGGGCAGTCGCACCAGCGCGGCGAGCTGCGTCACCAGGATGCTGCTGGTCGTCGAGGTCAGGATCGCGTCGTCGCGGCAATGACGATTGAGCTGCTCGAAGGCATCGCGCTTGGCCGCCATGGTTTCGGGCACGCCTTCGAAGACCAGTTCGGCGGCTGCCAATGCCCGAGGTGCGGCGGCTGCGTCCACGTAGTCCACGCGGGCGGCGATCGACTGGATTTGCGCTGCATCGATGACGCCGAGTTGCGCGAGTCCTGCGAGAGCCGCCTCGATCTCCGCACTCGCTTCATCGCGGAGGTGCCGCCAGGCTTCGTCGCTGCGCTGGCGCAGATCGATCAGCGAGATCCGGTGCCCTGCATAGGCGAACGCGATCGCGATGCCGCGCCCCATGCGACCGGCACCGACCGCGGCGAAGCGGGGCAGCGGTGTCAACGGCGTCGACGCTGTCGACGGTGTCGACGGGACAAGTGACTCATTCGCCATGGTGGAGCCTCTGCGCGAGTTCTGCCTTGCTCAACGCCGCCAGTTCCAGGCTCTCGAATGTGCGTGGACCTTGCCGCAAATCGCGGCCGAGAAAGCCGCCGACGATGGCCAGCAAGCCGTGCGCGATCGGCGCGTCCACGCCGGCATAGCGTGCGGCAGAGGCCAGGAAGGCGAGCCCGAGTTCAGTGTCTTCGGTGATGTACCGATGCGTGTGCAAGTCGATGTTCTCGCGCCAGTCACCGGACTTCACCAGCTGCTTGTGGGCATCGCCGTACATCCACTTGTCGTTGTCGTAATGGTCGGCGAGCGGATAGTGCGGTGCGCCCTGGCCGAAGGCCTCGCGCACTGCGATGCGTTCCCTGTCCAACTGGTCGGTCACCGCGCGCACTGCCGGCTGCGTCCCTTCGTTGTGGATGTCCCAGCGCTCGAAGTGCTGCAGCGGCGCGGCGTTCATCACCATCAGCGGCGGATGGATGACGGGGCCGGCGTTCATGAGCGCACCGGACAACGCATCGCCGCAGCCATGCACGGCGGGAAAGGCTTCGCGGATCACCTCTATCGCCTCGGCCGACTTGCGCGCCGGGTAGACACCGGTCGGCAGGCGTATGGCGCGGACGGTGACATTGACTTCACGCTCGCCGTGCTTGCGCGCGAGGTAAGGCAAGGTGCCGGTCTCGGCCCAGGCGACATCGGCCAGGTTGCCCGACTGCTTCACCAGCCTCGCCATCACGTAGCTGCCGAAGGTACCCGGCGGAAGGAAGACGACCTGCCCATCAACGAGATGCGGCGCCATGGCAAGCGCGATGTCGTATTGCGCGATGGCAGGCGTGGGAATGACGACGAGCCTGGCGCCGTCGAGGGCTGCGGCAATGTCGGCGGTCGCGAGCGCCAGCGGCACCTCACGCACGCCAGCCGCATCCTTCAGCGTGATCGCGCCGGCACGAATAACCGGATGGAGCGCGGCCGCGTCGCGACGCCACAGCCGCACTTCATGGCCCGCTTCAGAAAGGTCCGCTGCGGCGGCGTAGGCGCCATGACCTCCACCAAGAATTGCAATTTTCATGTTCGGAGTTCGAGAAAGCAGACATCGATGAAGTCAATACATTACTTTTCATTGATTCATGTGTCAACATTGCATCTTGAAGCCGAGCGACGTAGCTAGACCTCAGCCCAGAGCCTCAACAGGTTGTGATAGTGGCCCGTCAGCGCGACCGTTTCAGCCGACTCACCGAGTCGCGTCCGCAACGATTGAATGCTCTGATCCAGGCCAAAAAGCATCTCGCGTTGATGGTTGTCGCGCACCATGCTCTGCAGCCAGAAAAAAGAACAGACGCGCGCGCCGCGCGTCACGGGATGCACCTGATGCAGACTGCTCGACGGGTACAGCACGAGGTCGCCCGCAGGCAGCTTCACTTCATGCGTGCCGTAGTTGTCGACGACTTCGAGTTCGCCACCGTCGTAGTCGTCCGGATGGCTCAGGAACAGCGTGCACGACAGGTCGGTGCGCAACTGCTCGCCCGTGCCAGGAATCGAGCGGACCGATCCATCGACATGCAGGCCGTAATGCTCGCCACTCTCATAGCGATTGAAGAGCGGTGGCACGAAACGAAGCGGCAGTGCGGCCGAATGAAACAGCGCGCTGCGCGACAGCGCCATCAGTACCGTCTTTGCGAGTTGGCGACCGACCACCGAATACTCTGGTAACTGGCGATTGCGCTTGACCCGGGCGCCCTGCTCGCCCACGGTTTCTCGACCGTCTCCCCAGTCCGCACCATCGAGGGCCGATCGAAGTTCGCAGACTTGATCGGACGTCAGCACATCGGGTACATGCAGCATCATGTTGAAGCAGCCTCACAAGAAAAAAGCCCCGACCGCAAGGCAGGGGCTGGAATGTCGCACCGCTGCCGGCGCGACACTCCGCAGTCGACAAGATCGTGGATCAGAAAGCGAAGTTCGCAGTCATGCGATAGGTGCGCGGCGCACCCGGCGTGTAGCGGTAACCGCTCTTGTTGATCGCAGCCACATAGTCTTTGTCGGCCAGGTTGTAGACGTTGAACTGCAGGTCGATATTCTTGTTGATGCGGTAAGAAGCCATCGCGTCGAACACCCAGTACGAGTCGATAAAGGCAGGCGTGCCCAGCGCGCCATCGGTGCCGCGCGAAAGCTTGCCGTTGAAGCGGGCACCAGCGCCGACTGTCAGCCCGAACGGAAGCTTGTAGGTCGTCCATGCGCTGAACGAATTCTTGGGCGTGTACGCCAGCACCGAGCCGCCGTCTGCGAGCACCGAGGGGCCGCTCAGGATCTTCGTGTCTTGCGTCGTGAAACCGGTGCTCACGCCCCAGTTGTCGGTGATCGCGCCGGCCGCGCCGAGCTCGATGCCCTGCACGCGCTTCTTGCCGGTCTGGTAGTAGAGGCCGCTGACGGCGTCTTGCACCACGTCGTTACTCACGTCGGTCCGGTAGATGGCCGCCGTCAAGGCCAGCTTCTTGTGGAGCACTTCCCACTTGGTGCCCAGCTCATAAGTCTTGGTTTTCTGCGGCAAGAAGTCGGTGCGGCTTGCGCTGTTGCCGGTCCCGCTGGCAGCCAGTGCGAAGTTGTTGCCGCCCGGTGGCTGCGCGCCGGTGCCGTAGGCCGCGTAGATGCTGCTGTTGTCGGTCGGCTTGTAGACGACGCCGAGCTTGCCGGTCCAGAGCTTGCCCGAGGTCGAGAACGCGCTCGGTGTGAGCACGCCGGTGGTGGCGTTCAGCGCATTCGCTGCATAGTCGGTCGCGTAGTGGTCCAAGCGCAGGCCGCCGGTCAGGCTCCAGCGTTCGCTCAACTTGGCCGTGTCGAACACGTAGGCGCCGACGGTGGTGGTCTTGCCTTCGGTGTTGGCGCCGTTCTGCAGTCGCAGGTAACCGAGCACGTTCGGGTTGGGGTTGTACAGGTTGGCGGCAGGCCAGGCACCGCTGGTGCGGATGCCGGGGTAGCCGAACACCGCCACGTTTTGTCCGTAGTAGCCGAGCGTGTCCTGCTCTTCGCGGATCAACTCGACGCCGGCGTTCAGCGTGTGGCCGACGCCTCCCGTGTCGAACTTGGCGCTGACGTTGGTCTGGTTGGTCAGGATGGTGTTCTCCTGATTCTTGTTCGTCGGATTGCTGCGAGCTACGGTCCAGCCCAGCGGGGCCGTGGCATTGGGCGTCAGCAGGTTCGCGGTGGTCGCCATGAACGACGTCAGCTGGTAGTCCTGCTCGGTCTTGCCGTAGCGGAAGGTGTTGCGCAAGGTGATGTCGGGCGTGAGGTCGTGCTCCACGCGGGCCGTGAACATGTTCTGCGTCACGTGGTCGAAGTCCGACGAGGTGCCGTAGAAATTGCTCGAATTAACCGGCTGAGCAGAGTTCAAGAAGGTCCGGCGACCGCGCACGGTGGTCGCGTCGGGCGTCGAGTAGCCAGGCAGGCCGATCGTGGACACGCCGCCGTCAGGCACATTGTTCTGCTGGATGTGGACCAGGTCGAAGTACAGGCGTGTCGACGTGCCGAGACCCAGCGCCAGCGACGGCGCGATGCCCGAGCGCTTGTTCTTCACGACATCGCGGCCTGACACGTCGGCGTCTTCGGTGAACGCATTGAGTCTGAAGGCGGCGCCTGCACCACCCGGTCCGCTCAGAGCCTTGTTCCAGTCGATGGTGCCGCGCTTGAAGCTGTCGCTGCCGAAGCCGACCGAGCCGAAGAAGCTGTCGGTCAGCGTCGGCTTCTTGGTGATCAGGTTGATGTAACCGGTGGGCGCAGTGCGTCCGGTGTCGCTGCCGGCCGGGCCTTTGACGACTTCGATCTGCTCGATATTGAAGGTGTCGCGCGAGACCGAGCCGATGTCGCGGATACCGTCGACGAAGATGCTGCTGGAAGTGTCGAAGCCGCGCAGGTAGATGGCGTCGCCGGTGCTCGTGTTGCCGTTTTCACCGAGGTAGAAGGCACCGGCACCGGGCGTGTTGCGCAGCGCTTCGGTCAGCGTCGTGGCGCCCTGCTCGCGCAGGATCTGCTCCTTTAGCACCTGGATGGTCTGTGGCGTGTCGACCAGTGGCGCGGTGAATTTGGGGTTGGCCGACGTGTCGGCCTTGTAGTCGCTGGCGCCCGCGGAGTCTCGCACGCGAATTTCCTGCAACGTGGCGCTGCCGGCGGTTTGTGCAGCAACAGGCAGGGCGAATGCCATCAGCGCAGCTGCAGCGACGCCAGTGAGTTGGGGTGACGGGCGCGCGACGGCGTGCTTGCGGCTCTTGATGTAGGCCATGAGGGGTTCTCCGAAAAGGCGGGAAATGAGAACTCGACTGGCGGGTCCCGGGCGAGCAGCCCGCAAGGGCGCTGGAGGGATTGGCTGGATGAGCTGGCTCGCAGCACACGCCGCGAAACAGCGTTAATGATAATGACTCTCAGTTAGATCTTTGCATTTCCTTTACGGAACGTACGTAAACCGCTTTGCGTGTTGTAGTGGTGCGACAACTGTCTGGCGGCAGCATGAGTTCCTTTTTTCTGCCCGGTGAAGTTGGGCAGGCTGCGACGCATCAAACTCCAACAAATGAACAGTTTTGGCAGCGACTCCGGCCCCCACCCAGCCCCTGCCCGTCTTGAAGTCGCAGCCACCGTGGTGCTGCTCCGTGACGGCGCGCAGGGCCTCGAAACCTTCTTGATGCGCCGTGCGATCGAGGCCAGCGTGCTGGGCGGCGTGCATGTCTTTCCGGGCGGCAAGCTCGATGCGGCCGACCCGCTCTCGGTGCATCGGCTCGATCGCGACGCAGGGGATCTGCACGCGGCGCTCGGCGAGCCAGAGCTCTCGGCGCCAGTCGCTGCGGCCATCCACGTGGCGGCGCTGCGCGAACTCTTCGAAGAGGCCGGCGTACTGCTGGCCGATGGTTCCGATGGGCTCTGGCAACCCCCTGCTTCGGCCTTGGACTCGACTCCGCTTCCGCGCGATGTGCCGTTCGAATCGATGCTGGACGCGCTCGGCCTGACGCTGTCGAGCAGCCTCATCGCACCATGGTCGCGCTGGATCACGCCGGTCATACCCAACATGCCGCGCCGTCGCTTCGACACGCGCTTTTTCGTGGCTCGAATGCCTGTGGGTCAGACCGCCGATGTCGCAGACCACGAGTCGACGATTGGCCGCTGGCTCGGCGCGCGCCAAGCTCTGGAGATGTACTGGCAGCGCGAGATCGAATTGGCACCGCCGCAGATCATCACCCTCGCCCACCTGTCGCGCTACGCCAGCGCCGATGAAGCGTTCGACGCCGCGCGTGCCACGCCGCCACGGCTCATTCATCCGGTTCATATTGAGGTCGATACGGCGCGCGTTTTTTGCTACCCAGGCGACGTGGCGCATGGCGACCGCGAGCGTGCGTTTCCGGGCGTGTCGAGGCTGGTGTTGCGCGATGGCCGATTCGAACCATTCGATGGCTTCGAAGCATTCTTCGCGGACTCCGCCACGCAGCGTCTCTGATGCTTCACCAACCTAAGTTCAAAAAAGTTATCTTTGCGTGAGCCCATTTCGCCGAATACGCTCGTTCTGCACACAACAACCAGCATAAAGAAGACAAGCCATGACCTCCGTCCTCATCACCCGAGCCACCTTCCCCGACATCGCCCAGCGCCTGCGCGATCACTTCGAGGTCGAAGACAACCCGAATGACACGATCTGGAGCGCTGACGAACTGAAGCAACGCCTGCACGGAAAGCAGGGCGTGATGAGCCATGGCAGCGAGCGCATCGACGCGGCATTGCTCGACGCCTGCCCGACGGTCAAGGCGGTCTGCAATGTCGGCGTCGGCTACAACAACGTCGATGTCGCGGCCTGCACGGCACGTGGCGTGCTGGTGACCAACACGCCCGACGTGCTGACCGAAACGACGGCCGACCTGGGCTTCGCGCTGATGATGGCCACGGCCCGGCGCCTGGGCGAATCCGAGCGCTTCGTGCGTGCCGGAGAGTGGAACAAGGGCGGCATCTTCGACCAGTTCGCCGGCGCCGACGTGCACGGCGCGACGCTGGGCATTCTGGGCATGGGCCGCATCGGCCGGGCCATCGCGCGGCGTGGTGCGTTGGGCTTCGGCATGCAGGTGATCTATCACAACCGCACGCAGCTGGATACCGCGACCGAAGCGACCATCGGCGCCCGCTATGTAGACAAGGCCACGCTGCTGCGCCAAGCCGACCACCTGTTGCTGGTGCTGCCCTACTCGGCCTCTTCGCACCACACGATCGGTGCCGAGGAGCTTCGCCTGATGAAGCCGACCGCCACGCTGACCAACATCGCGCGCGGAGGCATCGTCGACGATGCGGCGCTGGCCGCTGCTCTGAAGGCGGGCACCATCGCTGCCGCCGGCCTCGATGTGTTCGAAGGTGAGCCGCGAATTCATCCGGCCCTGCTCGGGCTCGCCAACGTCGTGCTGACGCCGCACATCGGCAGCGCGACCATTCAGACGCGCCGTGCGATGGCATCGCTCACGGTCGACAACCTGATCGCGGCACTCGGCGCCGGGCCTCATGCCGGCAAGCCGCCGACGCCGGTCAATCCCGATGTGCTGACGACAGCGCAATGAAAGATCTGTCTTGAACGTCATCCTCAAAAGCTTCGACCTCACCGGCCGCACTGCACTGATCACCGGCTCGAGCGCCGGCATCGGCTTTGCCCTGGCCCGCGGACTCGCCGGCGCGGGCGCACGCATCGTGCTGAACGCACGCAACGCAGACAAGCTCGAAGCCGCTGCAGCCACATTGCGCGGCGAAGGCGCCGACATCGTGACGGCCAGCTTCGACGTCACATCCGGTGAAGCCGTCAAGGAAGCGGTCGACCGCATCGAGCGCGACATCGGCCCCATCGACATCCTCATCAACAACGCCGGCATGCAGCGCCGTGCGCCACTCGATCAGTTCGAAGAAGCGCACTGGCACGAGCTGATGAAGACCAACCTCGACAGCGTCTTCCTCGTCGGCCAGGCGGTGGCGCGCCACATGATCGGCCGCAAGCGCGGCAAGATCGTCAACGTCTGCTCGGTGCAGAGCGAGCTGGGCCGCCCGGGGATCGCGCCCTACACCGCCAGCAAGGGCGCGGTGAAGATGCTGACCAAGGGCATGGCGATCGACTGGGGCCAGCACGGCATTCAAGTGAACGGGCTCGGGCCGGGCTATTTCAAGACCGAGCTGAACGAAGCGCTGGTCAAGAACGAGGACTTCTCCAAGTGGCTGATCGGCCGCACGCCGTCGCGGCGCTGGGGCGACGTCGAAGACCTGGTGGGCGCGGCAGTGTTCCTGTCGAGCGCCGCGTCGAACTTCGTCAACGGCCACATCCTGTACGTCGATGGCGGCGTGACGGCACAGCTTTAAAAATCAAGGACACACAAAAAGTGGAAGCACTCGTCATTCACGCGCCCGGCGATCTGCGCGTCGAAACCTATGAAACCGCGCCGCTCGGCCCCGACCAGTTGCAGGTGCGCGTGCGCTGCGGCGGCATCTGCGGCTCCGACCTGCACTATTACCAGCACGGCGGCTTCGGCACCATCAGGATCAAGGAGCCGATGGTGCTCGGCCACGAGGTAGCCGGCGTGATCGAGGCGGTCGGCGCGGACGTGCGCGGATTCGTGGCCGGCGAGCGTGTGGCGATCAGCCCGAGCCGGCCGTGCGGTGTCTGCAAGTTCTGCCAGCAAGGCCTGCAGAACCATTGCCTGGACATGCGCTACTACGGCAGTGCCATGCGCACGCCGCACGTACAGGGTGCCTTCCGTCAGCAGATCGTTGTCGAGACGCATCAGGCCCACAAGCTGGCGGATTCGGTCAGCGACGGCGAAGGCTCGATGGCCGAGCCGCTGTCGGTGGCGCTGCATGCCGTGCGCCGTGCCGGATCGCTGCTCGGCAAGCGCGTTCTGGTCACGGGTTGCGGCCCGATCGGCGCGCTGGCGATCATCGCGGCGCGGCGCGCTGGCGCAGCCCATATCGTTGCCACCGATGTCGGCGCGCACACGCTGGGCAAGGCGCTGAAAGTCGGTGCCGATGAAGTCGTGAACGTCGCCGAAGAGCCCGATGGCCTCGCGCGCTTCACCGCCGACAAAGGCAGCTTCGACGTGCTGTTCGAAGCCAGCGGCAACGCGCGTGCGCTGGTCGGTGCTTTCGATGCGGTGCGACCGCGCGGCATCATCGTGCAGCTCGGCCTTGGCGGCGAGATGACGCTGCCGATCAACACCATCGTGGCCAAGGAGTTCGAGCTGCGCGGTGCCTTCCGCTTCCATGAAGAGTTCGCGATGGCGGTCGAGTTGCTGAACAAGGGCCTGGTCGATGTGAAGCCGCTGATTTCGGCAACACTGTCTTATCGCGATTCAGCGCGGGCGTTCGCACTGGCAGCGGATCGGTCGCAGGCGATGAAGGTGATTCTGAACTTCGACTGAGCAAGACGTCTGCGCTTCAGGTGCTTTCGCGCTGCGCGATCTGAAAAGGCGTGCGCACTGTTTCAGGTGGCAGTCGCGCACCGTTACGCGCAGCTTCGATCGCCCGCAACAGCAGTTCACCGGCAGCACGGCCGATGCCGGCGCAATCGATGGCGACGGTCGTGAGCCGCGGATGGCAACTGCGCGCCACTTCGAAGTCGCCGAAGCCTGCGATGGCAATGCGCTCCGGCACATTCCAGCCGCGCCGCTGGCACTCGGCCAACGCGCCGAAGGCCGACAGGTCAGACACCGCCAGGACGGCATCCACGTCAGGCCATTGCTTCATCAGCAGCGCCATCGCTTCTCCGCCCTGCTCCATAGAGATCGGCGGTTGACCGAACGAGATGACCCGGCCAGCGGGCAGCTTGAGCTTCCGGACGGCATCGCCATAACCGCGCCTGCGGTCGGCACCGCGCGTGTCGCGGTTGGAAGTTCCGCCGATGAAGGCGATGTTGCGATAGCCCTTGCCGTGCAGATGCCGCACCAGTGCACCGCTGGCTTCGGCGTTGGAGAAACCGACCGTGTGTTCGATCGGACTTTGCGGCAGGTCCCATGTCTCGACCACCGGAACGCCCGAGGCGAGCAACGTCGCGCGCGTCGCTTCGGTATGGCTGCCGCCAGTCAGGATGACGCCTTCCGGCCGGCGCATCAGCATCGCCTTGACCCACCGCTCTTCGTTCTGGATCCGGTAGTCGGAATAGCCGAGCAGCAACTGCAGGCCACTGCCCTCGACCGCCGCCATGATCCCGTTCACCGTGTCCGAAAAGTTCGAATTGTTGAGCGACGGGATGATCGCCGCGATGAAGCCGGAGCGCTTCGACGAGAAGGTGCGCGCGGTCTGGTCGACCACGTAGCCCATCTCCGTGCAGGTCTGCAGGATGCGTTGCCGCAGCGCCTCCGACGTGGTTCGGTCGCTCTGTGAGGCGCGGCTCAAAGCCCGCGACACCGTCATCTTCGACACGCCGACGCGCGCCGCCACGTCGGCCATGGTCACCTGGCGTCCTGGGTCGGGGGTAGCGCGAGAAGGCATCGTTTGTTTTCGAGAGCGCATGCGAATCATATTTAGGAACGTGCCGATCGGTCGCTCCGGGTAAGCACCAGTTACCGGTAACGCAACAAGGGCGAAACTGCGTCGATGACCGAAGTTTTGCACCCGCGAGGCAGCGGCGCCCCGACGCCGTACAGCGAGACATTGCTGCGTTTTGATGGGATCAGCAAGCGCTTCGGCGGCACGCAGGCGGTCGACGACGTCACGCTCGACGTGTGCAGCGGCGAGATCCTCGCGCTGCTCGGCGAGAACGGCGCGGGCAAGTCGACACTCATCAAATTGTTGGCAGGTATCTATCCCTCTGACAGCGGCGAGATCTTCTTCAAGGGCCGGCCGCAAGACGCCTGGCGCAGCAGCGATCGACGGTCGCAGCCGGTGGCCTTCATCCACCAGGACCTGGGCCTGGTCGAGTGGATGACGGTGGCCGAAAACGTCGCGCTCGGCATGGGCTATCCACGGCGCTTCGGCCTGATCGACTGGAAGGCGGCGAACCGTGCGGCCGTGCGCGTGATGGCGCGCGTCGGCTGCGACATCGATCCTGAACGTCGCGTCTTCTCTCTTACGCGGGCGGAGAAATCCTTGCTGGCGATCGGCCGCGCGCTCGAGGTGCAGGCCCGCCTGCTGGTGCTCGACGAACCTTCCGCCAGTCTGCCGATGGCCGATGTGGAACGCCTCTTCGGCGTCTTGCGCGGTCTGCGCAGCCAGGGCATGGCAATGATCTACGTGTCGCACCGGCTCGACGAAGTCATGGCCATCTCGGACCGCGCAGCGGTCATGCGCGACGGCAAGCTCGTCGCGATCAAAACGACCTCGCGAACGAATGAAAGCGAACTGGTCAGCCTGATCGTGGGCAAGGCACTGTCGGCGGGCGTGGCCAAGGCGGCGTGCCGTGCCAGTGCGGGCGCCGAGCCGGTGTTGCAACTCGACGGCGCGGCCAGCGGCAACGCCGGGCCCTTGAGCTTCGAAGTGTGCCGCGGTGAAGTGGTCGGCCTGGTCGGCCTGCGCGGTGCCGGGCATGAGGCGATCAGCCGCGCGCTGTTCGGCCGCGAGCCCTTGTCGGCCGGACGCATGCGGCTGCTCGGCCACGAGGTGTGCTTCAGCACCCCGGCAGATGCCATTCGGGCGGGGGTGGCTTACGTCGCCAGCGAGCGACTGGAAGAGAACCTCGCGGCCTCGATGTCGGTGCTCGAAAACCTGTTTCCGAATCCTTCGCTGCATGGTGATAGCGGCATCTCTTTCAACCGCCGGCGACGCGAGCACGCCAGTGCGCTCCGCCTGATAGAGCGCTTCGATATCAACCCACCGGCGCCCGGCGCCGAGGTGCAACAGCTCTCCGGCGGCAACCAGCAGAAGGTGGTGCTGGCGCGCTGGTTCGACCTCGACAAGCCGCTCGTGGTGCTTGAAGAACCCACGGCCGGTGTCGACGTCGGCGCCAAGCGGCAGATCTACGGCGTGCTGCGCGAGCGCGCTGAAGCTGGCAGCGCGCTCGTCGTGGTGTCGACCGACTTCGAGGAAGTCGCCACCGTCTGCACCCGCGTGCTGGTGTTTCGCGACGGCTTGATCGCAGCCGAGCTGACGGACGCCGAGATCACGGTGGAGCGCCTGCTCGCAATGGCCGCTGGCGGTGCATTGCATGCCGACACCCAACACACAGAGGAAGTCTTCGCATGAGCAGTTCCATCAAGTCCACGGCACTGGAGCCGGACAAGTCGCTCGATGGTGAGGCGCTCACGCTGGTGCAGCGGTTCGGCCGCGCCATTCCGGTGTACGGCCTTGTCATGCTCACCGTGGCGCTGGCGCTGCTGTTCTCGCTGCTGCTGCCCGACACCTTTCCGACGCTGTTCAACCTGCGCGCCATCCTGTCCGACAAGTCGGTGATCGCGCTGCTCGCGCTGGCCGCGACGATCCCGATGATCACCGGCAAGATCGACCTCACTGTGGGCTACGGCATCGTGCTGTGGCACATCCTCGCCATCAGTCTGCAGACGCGATTCGGTGTGCCGTGGCCGCTCGCGGTGCTGATCGTGCTGGCTTGTGCGGCGCTGTTCGGCGTGCTCAACGGCCTGCTGGTCGAGCTGGTGCAGATCGACTCGTTCATCGCCACGCTGGGTACCGGCACGGTGATCTACGCGCTCGCCATGTGGCATAGCGGTGGCCGTCAGGTGGTGGGCGATCTGCCCGATGGTTTTGTCGGCCTCGCCGGCGGCAGCTTCCTGGGCTTGCCGATCGCAGCGTTCTACGTGCTGGCCGTCGCCGTGACACTGTGGCTGGTCACCGAATTCACGCCGCTCGGCCGCGCACTCTACGTGATCGGCGCCAACCCCAAGGCGGCCCAGCTCAACGGGATCTCGGTGCGCAAGCACGTGATGGGCGCCTTCGTGGCGTCGGGCTTGCTGTCGGGCTTTGCCGGCGTGCTGCTGGCCTCGCGGCTGCAGATCGGCCAGGCCAGTGTCGGCTTGGAGTTTTTGCTGCCGGCGCTGGTCGGCGCCTTTCTCGGCTCCACCACCATTCGGCCCGGCCGCGTGAACGTCTGGGGCACGCTGGTCGGCGTGGCGATTTTGGCAATCGGCATCTCGGGCATCCAGCAATTCGGCGGCGCCTTCTATGTCGAACCGCTGTTCAACGGGCTCACCCTGCTGGTGTCGATCGGCATCGCGGGGTATGCGCAGCAGCGCCGCAACCTGTCGATCAAGCGGCGCATCGCCGAGCGACAACTGGCATTGGACCCGCAGGAAACACCTTCGACGCTCCCTCTCAACTCCCTCACCTCTCTCGCTTCCCTCGCTTCCATTACAAAACCAACGGAGACATCAAGATGAAGACTGTTCGCACCCGCATCACCACCGCGGTCCTCGCGCTCTGCACGGCCGGCCTGGCCGGGCACGCGCTGGCCGACGATTTTCTCGACGCCGCCAAGCAGAAGGTAGCCGTCGCGACCATGAGCCAGGAGAAGTGGGACGGCCCCACCACCGGCCCCAAAGCCGCAGCGGGGGGCACCATCGTGTTCGTCGCGGGCGACATGAAAAACGGCGGCATCGTCGGCGTGTCGAAGGGCGTCGAAGAAGCCGGCAAAGCCATCGGCTGGAACGTGCGTGTGATCGACGGCCAGGGCTCGGTCAGCGGACGCACGGCCGCGCTGAACCAGGCGTTGGCACTCAAGCCGGCCGGCATCGTGGTGGGCGGCTTCGACACCACCGAGCAGAAGGTGGCTTTCGAGAACGCGGCCAAATCCGGCGTGCCGCTGGTCGGCTGGCATTCGGGTGAAAAGCCGGGCCCTAATGAAAAAGCCAGCCTGTACGCCAACGTCACCACCGTGACCGACGACGTCGCCGATGTGGCCGCTTCGTGGGCGGTGGTCGACTCCGGCGGCAAGGCCGGCGTGGTGATCTTCACCGACTCGCAATACGCGATCGCGCTCTACAAGGCCAAGGCGATGGAAGCCGTGATCAAGAAGTGCGGCGGCTGCACGGTGCTCAGTTTCGAAGACAGCCCGATCTCCGAAAGCTCGACCCGCATGCCGCAACTGACGACGTCGTTGCTGCAACGCTTCGGCGACAAATGGACCCATTCGCTGGCCATCAACGACCTGTACTTCGACTTCATGGGTCCGTCGCTCGCGGCGGCCGGCAAGAAAGGCGACGGCAATCCCAAGGCGGTGTCGGCGGGCGACGGCTCCGAAGCGGCCTACCAGCGCATCCGCAGCAAGCGCTTCCAAGCCGGCACCGTGCCTGAGCCGCTGAACATGCAGGGCTGGCAGGTCGTGGATGAACTGAACCGAGCCTTCAACAAGGTGGCCTGGTCGGGCTACAACCCCAAGGTGCATCTGGTCACGGTCGACAACGTCGGCAAGGACGGTGGCCCCAAGAACATCTTCGACCCGGACAACGGCTATCGGGATCAGTACAAGCGGATTTGGGGCAAGCCGTAAATAGCCACTGACCCAACGGAAAGACGCCTTCACCCCGCATCGAAGGGGGAATCGATGGCCCGCGTCGGGGCTCTGCAGAGCTTCGGCGCGTATCTGCAGCGGGCACAGCAACCTGGTTAGCCGCAACTGCAGCAGATCGACCTCTGCGGCGTCGGTACAGCTTTGCCTGCATGCCCTCGTCCGACGGCGCAGGCCGGGTTGGGCCGGGTACCACGCGCAGGATTTGCAGCTCTAACTAAAGTTGTAAGTGAACCTTTTTCATTTACGATTGTTAACTTATGTGAATCTCTCTGGACCTACGGCCCAACTCGCTGTCGGCCACCGTCTGCCTTGATACCAAGTCCTTTGTGCGCCCTTCTTTTCTTGCCATCCTGCCTCGCCCGTTGGCGCTTGCAGACCACCCCCCAACGATGAGCAGATACGCGCCGCACACAGCAATAGTCGCGCGTGAAAGTGACTCTTCCTTTGCAGTCGCAACGCCGTCAAGCGAGTGAACCGGTCTACGCCCAGTCACTCGATCGTCTGCAGCGTTTTGTGCCTTCAGCCCGTCTCGACAGCCGAGTGGGACGGCAGCGCGCGGATGGAGTGGCACGCACAGCTTCAGGCGCTCCTCGCCAGTCTCCTGGCCGGCGTGCCGGAACCGGACCGCACCATCCTCCCGGCCGGGGAAGGCGTCGCCATCAGTTTTCAGAATCACGTCGATGCCGCGTTGACCGCAGCGTTTCGTTTGGCCGACTGGATGCGCCAGGACGGCTCGCAGCAGTCGAGGGCGGGTCTTCACCTTGGATCTTTGGTCGCGCGCAAGGACGTGAACGGGATGCCCAGTTTCTTTGGCGAGGGGATCAACGTTGCCGAGCATGTGATGCAGCATGCCCTCGTCGGCGAGATCCTGGTGTCCGGCGCCTTCCATGTTTCGGTGTCGGACTTGTCTGTGGCGCACCGGGCAGCGTTTAGGCCGACCGATGGTTTCACCGAAGAAAATGGCCGGCGAATCGAGACCTTCCTGCTGCAGGTGCCCGAGCCCGCGCTGCGTGCTCATCTCGAGCAGCTCTATGGCGCCAGTACCCCGGCTCCAATCCCGACGACGCTACCCCGCGCCATACACGTCGCGCCACCCGAAGCGCCTCCTCTCACCACCCAGCAGCAGATTCTGAAGGCGATAAGCACGTGGGTATTTCCGTTCAATGCGCTGGCGGCGTTCGTCGGCCTGGCCATCTCGGGACTCGAGCGGCTGGCACCCGGTGGCTCGCTGACGCGCATCGGATTTGCCGTCAGTTTTGGTGTCGCCGTGCTGCTGGTCTTGCTGGACGTGTCGCGCGTCACGAAGAGGCCGCACGGGTTGTGGCTGCAACCCGGTGCTGTATTGACCAGGCTGGCCAGTCGCGCGACCTCGGTACTGGCCGGAGTCGTCACGATCATGTTCGGCGTGGGGGTGCTGCTGCTGTCAGCGTCGGCGTCGCACGACACAGCGACGGCCGACGCTCACGCGCCTGCAACTCCGGCCGCCGTTACACCCTCGGCATCCTCGGCATCCTCGGCACCACCGACGCCGGTGTCCATCACCAATGCGGTTCCGTCGCCTGCCATCACTACCCCGGCTCCGCCAGCGATGGTGGCGCCTGCGCCACCGAAGGTCGCTGATCGCATACCGGACGCGGTTCCAGCGCCCAAAGCCACTTCTTTGCGTATAGCGAAGCTGCCGTCGACAACGACCCATCGCGTCGAATCCCCATCGACTGTCGCAGCCATCCCGCAAGCCGAAAGATCCGCCGCCGAACCTGCTGGCGCCTCCCGCTGCAGCGAGATCGTCATGCGCGCCTCGGCAGGTGCGCCACTGACCAGTACCGACCGAGAAACCCTGAGAACCAGATGCTGATCACCCAAACCCAACTTCAACGGCTCGCACGGGCCGCGCTCCTGGGCTGTGCCATGGCCCTGGTCGCCTGCGGCGCGCCGCGCGTATCCGAGCGCGACATGGCCATACCCTTCGATGAGGCACTCGACCAGTCGGTCGACGACCTCTTCGCGCAAACTCAAAAGCTACCGACTTTCATGGCAACGGTGGAGTCCCGCCTGAAGGCGCCGCGCATCATCGTGGTCGACCCGATGCTGGACGGCACCAGTGGGCAGCAGACCGAGGTCACGCGCATCGCCGAACAGCGCGTGGCCGAACGCGTGCGCTCGCGCTTCAAGCAGTTCACTGTTTCGGCCTTCGACGCCACCGGCCTGGCCGGCGCCCAGTTCGTGTTGAACGGCACTCTGACCCAGACCAGCAGCACGGCCGGCGCCGCGCAGTACCGCCTGAGTCTTGCGCTCACCGATATCAAGACCGGGCTGGTGCTGGCCCAGACTGCTTCACGTGTGGGCGACAACAATCTGAATACCAGTCCGACCGCCGTCTACCGTGACAGCCCGGTGATCGCGAAAGACCGCGTGGTGGAAGGCTACATCCGCACCTCGCAGACCAAGGCCGGCATGCCTGCGGATGCGCTCTATCTGGAACGGTTGCCGACCTCGGCATTGCTCGCCGACGCCAACGCGGCGTACAACGAGAAGCGCTATACCGAAGCGCTGGCGCGTTACGAGGCCGCATCGCTGCGCCCGGACGGCCAGCAGATGGGCATCTACAGTGGTCTGTACCTTTCGCAGACGCAGCTCGGCCAAACCGATGCGGCGGAGAAAACTTTTGGGCTCATGGTGCGGTTGGGCCTGGCCACCAACAACTTGAGCGTGAAATTCCTCTTCAAGCCAGGAACGACCGACTTCGTGGTCGACACCCGGGTCAGTGGGCCGTATCCGATGTGGCTGCGCCAGATCGCGCGTCAGAGCGCGTTGATCGAGCAATGCGTTGTGGTGACCGGGCACACCAGCCGCACCGGCTCCGAGCAGATCAACAGCCGGCTGTCGCTGCAGCGCGCAACGTACGTCAAGCGGCGACTCGAAACCGAAGCCCCCGAACTCACACGCAAGCTGCGTGACGCCGGCCTTGGATTTCGCGAAAACATCGTGGGGACCGGAACGGACGACTTGCGCGATGCGCTCGACCGGCGCGTCGAGTTCAAGGTGATCGCCTGCAACGGCTAAGGCAGCATGAAACGGCTGACCGTCGGCGAGCCCCGGAGCCACGACGTCACGGCTTGGTCGTCATGTCGAAATCGCTGGCGTCATGGCGTTCGGGCATCTGCTCGGCCGCGTCGCCCCACACTCGATTGACCCTGCGCCCGCGCTTCACCGCGGGCCGCGCCGCGATCTGGTCCGTCCATCGCTGGACGTGCGTGTACGACGCGACCTCCAGAAACTCCGCCGCCTCGTAGACCAGCCCCTTGGCCAGCGCGCCGTACCAGGACCACACCGCCATGTCGGCGATCGTGTAGTCGTCCCCTGCCAGATAAGGTGACTCCGCAAGTCGCCGGTCGAGCACATCGAGCTGGCGCTTCACCTCCATTGCGAAGCGGTCGATCGCGTACTCGATCTTGGTCGGCGCATAGGCATAGAAATGCCCGAACCCACCGCCGAGGTACGGCGCACTGCCCATCTGCCAGAAGAGCCATGACAAGCACTGAGCACGATGCGCTGGTTCGGTCGGCAAGAAGGCGCCGAACTTTTCGGCGAGGTACACCAGGATCGCACCCGACTCGAAAACCCGGATCGGCGTCGGCCCGCTGCGGTCCATCAGCGCCGGGATCTTGGAGTTGGGATTGATGTCGACGAAGCCACTGCCGAACTGATCGCCTTCGTTGATCTTGATCAGCCAGGCGTCGTACTCGGCGCCCTGGTGGCCGAGTGCCAGCAACTCCTCCAGCATGACCGTCACCTTGATGCCATTTGGCGTTCCCAGCGAATAGAGCTGCAAGGGATGGCGGCCTATGGGCAGCTCTTTGTCATGCGTCGGCCCGGCGATCGGGCGGTTGATGTTGGCGAACTTGCCGCCGTTGCTCTTGTTCCAGGTCCAGACTTTGGGTGGGATGTAGTCCGATGGTGCTGTCATGTGTCGATCTCGATGTGTGTAGGGCCAAACATCCAGTGGATCATGAAAGCCGAACCTCCGCAGGGCGACGTCTTGAGCGGCGCTTCACAAACGCAAGCATCCCCCACCACACCCCGACCAGATTCAGAACGATGCCAAGTGAGACAAGCCGTCCGGCCGTTTCCGCAAAGCCCGGCGTGGCGTCCAGCATGAGCAGGCACAGCGACCAGGGCAGCGCGCCGAGGATCGCCACCACCAGCAACGAGCCGTCAGGGCTCGGGCTGCATGTCGATGCCACAAGCAAAGCACCGCCGATCATCAGCGCGATCGGTATCAGCCACAGTGCGCGTACGGGGCGTTGGCGTGCAGTAAATAACATGCCGAAATTTTCGCGCGCCTTTTATGACCGAGTCGGTTCGGTGCCGAACAGATGAATACGAGCCCACATCACCAAACGGTGTCCCAAGGGTTAAGACTCCCAATTTTTGGGTGCGCCGGCCAAGCATGGGATCATTCGAGTCGAACCGACCTCTCTCTGACCAGCCTCTCCCAACAAATGTTTACCCGTACCCACAGGCGACTCGTCTCTTCTTTCTGCGTGCTGCTTGCCTTGGCCGCTTGCGGCACTGCGAGCGCGCAGCAGTTCCGGCTGGGCTATGTCAACGTCGATCGAGTGATGCGGGATTCGGTTCTGGGCAAGCGCGCCGAAGAAGCGCTTGAAGTCGAGTTCGCGGTCCGGGCCAAAGCCGGCAAAGACCAGGCACAGGCATTCAGCTCAGCCGTCGCCCGGCTCGAGAAAGACATGCCCAATCTGAGCGACGAACAGCGTCTGGAGCGTCAGCGCCGGCTGGGCGAACAGCAGCGCGAATTGAATCGCGTCAGCGAGGCGTTCAAGGCGGACCAGGAGCGCCGGCGCGGCGAAGAGCTGCAAAAGCTGCTGGAAGCCACCTCGCGCGCGGTCAAGCAGGTTGCAGAAACGGAGCGCTTCGACGCCATCCTGCAGGAGATCGTCTATATCCGGCCGGCTTACGACGTCACCGACAAAGTACTGAAAACACTCGATTCGGCGGTCAGCGGAAACAAGTAGCAGACCTCGATAAATCAGTAAGGCGGCACCTTGCGCGCCCTCTGCTCGCGCGTGGCTTCGGTCCACCACGCCAGGTCGTCGGCAAAGCGCCCGAACGACTTGTCGAGTGCGGCACCGGGCGCTCCCGTTGCGTGGCCCTCGCTGTCCAGCGTCTGCGAGATCGGGCCGACCGCGAGCGTGCTCGACACCACCACCATGCCCATCTCCGACAGGATCTGATGCCAGATCGAACCTGATCGCACACCGGAGAACCGACCTGCCGAATAGCTCGCCACGGCAGCCGGTCGCCAGAACCATTCTTCGAGGAAGTGGTCGGTCAGGTTTTTCAATCCGGGTTGTGGACCCCAGTTGTATTCGCCGGTGATGAAGATGAAGGCGTCCGCGGTGCGGATCTTCTCGGCGAGCGCTTCCATAGCGGCCGGTGCCGCGCCTTTCGGGTACTCCTTGTACATGCGGTCGAGCATCGGCAGGCCGACGGCTTGCGCGTCGACCAGCTCGGCAGCGGCACCCCGCGCCGTGAGCATCGACACCACGTAGTCGGCCAACCGGATGCCCATGCGATCGGACCGGTACGAACCGTAGAAAACCAGGATTTTGTCGGCCATGAATGCTCCGCCTTTTCTCTGAAAAATTATCGGATTGCGAGAGTCTTGCACATCGCGGCATGACGCTTTAAATGGGCGCTCCTAATGAATCGCCCCGGGATTGAACTGACCCCAGAAGTTGGACATTGTGATCTCGCCGATCAGGCGGTGTTTCTCGTCCGGTATTGCACCGGGCTGAGCCCCTCCGAAGCGAATCATCTTCGCCGGCGTCTTGCTGACCTAAAAGCAGGCCTCGCGATTCTCGCCAGCACGCGGATTGCAAGGTGCTGGACTGGGCTATTGAAATTGCTTTTCCGCATGCACCAAAGGAAAGCCGATCGCGAAAGTCGTGCCTTCACCGACAGTGCTCTGGCCGGAGATCCAGCCGCCATGCGCGGCCACAACCTGCCTGACCATTGCGAATCCGAAGCCGTGCGTCCTGGCATCGCGCGGCGCAACGTTGTGAGCCGCTTCAATGTCTTGTTGAGAAGCGGAAAGCTTGGCGGCCTCGGTCAGGCCCTGGGCCCCGCGATCGAGCAGCGCATCCAGCACGGCCGGTGCCATGCCGGTGCCTTCGTCCTGAATACTGACCACAGCCTCAAGTCCTTTCTCGACGTTGCAGTTCGCCCAAATAATATCGCCGGGTGCACTGTGCCGAATCGCGTTTTCCAAGAGATTGGCGAACACTCGCAGCAGCATTCCTCCGTCCGCGCGCACGAGGTCATGATGGGTATGCATTGATCTTGACGACAGCTGCACGTGCCGGGCCAAGGCATATGCGGCGAGTTCCTCGACGCTCTTCGCAAGTAACGATGAAAGGCTCACCACAGCGAATTCGTAGTCGCGGGCCTCCGAGGTCGT